>NZ_JBBWCB010000003.1:0-133409 GCF_039888995.1 Pseudomonas rossensis
AGTCTGAGCAGTGAAGAAATGGCCGCGATGGCCCCTCCGCCGCCACCGCCACGGGACCAGGCACCGAACACCGAACTGGCTGACGCGCTGATCAGCGCCCTGGACGCCGACGGTGACGGCGCCATCAGCAGCGATGAACTGAGCAACGGTCTGGCCAGCGCCGGCAGCACAGCCGACAGCACAGAAATCTTCTCGGCACTGGACAAGAACGAAGACGGTTCCGTCAGCCAGGACGAACTCGCCGCCAGTCTCGCCCCGCCTCCGCCGCCACCTCAACAAGTGTCCAGCGAAGAACTGTTCAGCCAGCTCGATGCGGACAGCGACGGCAGTGTCAGCGCCACCGAACTGACCAGCGCGTTGCAGACCAGCAGCACCTCATCGACCAGCACCGATACCAGCGCCGCGTTGCTCAAAGTGCTGGATAGCGACAGCAGTGGCGGCGTCAGCAGCGACGAGTTGAAAGCCGCGTTGCAAGCCGGCCGCGAGCGAAACACCGACAGTTCCACCGATCAGTCGAACGTGACCGAAGCCCTGAACAAAATGATCGCCAACCTGAGCAAGCAGTACTCGCTCGACAACGTGGCGACCGTGGGTAAGTACCTGAACGAGGCCACATAAGTCAAAAGCTTCGCGAGCAGGCTCGCTCCCACAGTTGATCTGCATTGATCACATAATTTGTTATCGATATAAAATCAATGTGGGAGCGAGCTTGCTCCGGGCGGCGTTCCGACGAAGAGGCCCTAAGCCCCAACAAAAACCTCAGGGCCGGCGATCCTCAACCCGAGCCTGACTCTTGCTCCAGTCGTTCAGCAGGCTGTAGGCCACCGCCAACAACGTCGGGCCGATAAACAAACCAATAAACCCAAAGGCAATCAACCCGCCAAACACCCCGAGCAGGACAATCACCAACGGCAAATTACCGCCCCGGCTAATCAGGTACGGTTTGAGCACGTTGTCGACGCCACTGATGATGAACATCCCCCAAATTCCGAGAAACACCGCCATCCCGTACTCACCCTTCCAAGCCAGCCAGGCCGTGGCCGGAATCCACACCAGCGGCGGCCCCATCGGAATCAGGCTCAACAAAAACGTGACGATCCCCAGCACCAGCGCCCCGGGTACCCCGGCAATCAAAAACCCGATCAACGCCAGAACCGCCTGGGCCGCCGCCGTCCCGATCACGCCGTTCACCACCCGCTGCACCGTGCCCGCCACCAATTCAATGTAATACCCGGCACGGTCACCAATCAGACGTTCCAGCAACCCGTGAACAAACGCCGCCAGACGCGGCCCGTCACGGTAGAAAAAGAACACAAAGACGATACTCAACGTCAGCTCAAGAATCCCGCCGCCAATCTGCGCGCTGCGCGCCAGCAACCAATTGCCGACCTGACCCAGATAGGGTTTGACCGCCAGCATCATCGCCGCGCCCTGCTGATCGATGCTGTTCCAGACCCCCACCAGCCGCTCGCCGACCAAGGGAATACTGCCCAGCCAGGTCGGCGCTTCCGGCAGCCCGTCGACCTGCACATCCTTGATGAACGCCGTGGCATCGCGCACATGGTCCGCGAGGTTGAACCCCAGCCAAACCAACGGCAACGCCACCAGCAACATCCAGCCCAGCGTCAGCACTGCGGCCGCCAGAGATTCGCGACCATTGAGTAAACGCGTCAGCAAACGCATCAGCGGCCAACTGGCAAACGCCAGCACCGCGCCCCAGAACAGCGCCGACCAGAACGGCGCCATCACCCAGAAGCTCGCGCCAAACAGCACCAGGAGCAGGATCTGCACCAACAGCCGATCGTTATTGATCATCTAGATCTCGAAAAAAGTCAGTCCGCAAAAGAGTCGGCGAACGCAGCGTGTACGTTCGCCTGATAAAGCTTATCGCAACAGTTGGATGTGCAAGCCTGCGCCCTCGACGCTACCGGCTTCCATCCTGGCGGTACGCACACCCTGCCCGATCAGTGCCTGACGCCAGGCTTCGGCCTTCGGCCCCGAAACACTGACCCGCAACGTGGTGTCCAGATTCAGCCCACGAGAGATCAGGCGCAGCCAGGCATCGTCAGGATCGCCGGTCAATTTGGGGAAATCGAGTTCACCGGTGCTTTTGAGTTCTCGAAGCAAGGTTGCAGAAGTCGGCAGCAAATCACCCAGCGGCGCGGCAGCGTCAAACTGTTCGACGTGCAGATAAGCTTTGCGATTGCCGCGCGTGATGCTGTAAAGCGCTACCAGCGTGTTGTCCTGTGGGGCCGCCAGGCGCAACAGCAAATACGCTTGCTGATCATCAGTGCCATAAAGCTTGGCATTGCCAAAGACATCATTGGCCCACAGGCTGCTTTCGCCGCAATCACGGGCCTGGCACCAGAACAGCAACTCGGCATCCTGCTTCTGCAAGGCTTCACGAGCAGCGGTGAAGGCCTCGGTGGAGGAATGCTCCGGTGGCAACTCGTAGGTTACCGAAGTGGTTTGCCCTCGGGCAGCGACCTGGCCGTCAAAGCGCAACTGGCCGCTGATTTTGCGGATCGAGCCCAGTGGATAGATCCGCTCAAGTTCGGCGACCGGACGATAGTCAACGATCTGCGCATCGGCCATACGCGGCATGATCGGCAGGTCCTGACTGCCCGGGACATCGGCGGCAAATAACAGCGGACTGAAGCAACACAGCGCCAGCAGACTGAATGAACGCATGGATAGACTCATCGGATCAGCATGGCCTGGGCACCCTTGATGATACTGGCGTCATCGATGCGCTCAGGCACCAGCAAACCGCGCTGTACCGCCGGACGCGCCTCCATGGTTGCCATCCAGCGCTGCAGGGCCGGCAAACCGTCGACCTCGACACCCGACCACTCATGGCCACGGACCCACGGATAAGTGGCGATGTCGGCAATGCTGTATTCACCGGCCAGAAACTCGACGGCTTGCAGGCGCGTGTCGAGCACTTCATAGAGGCGGCGGGTTTCATGTTGATAGCGATCGATGGCGCCCTGGAGCTTCTCCGGGAAATAACGGAAAAACACGTTGGCCTGGCCTTGCATCGGGCCGATTCCACCCATCTGGAACATCAGCCATTGCAGGACCACCGAACGCCCCTTGGGGTCTTTTGGCAGCAGTTTGCCGCTCAGTTCAGCCAGGTAAATCAGGATCGCTCCGGATTCAAACACGGCGAAATCGCCGTTGGCGCGGTCGACAATCGCCGGGATCCGGCCATTGGGATTGATCTTGAGGAAGCCCTCGGACTTCTGTTCCTTTTTGTCGAAACTCAAGGCGTGCACCGTGTAGGGCAGGCCGAGTTCCTCGAGCACGATAGAGACCTTGTGGCCATTCGGGGTCGCAGCGGTGTAGAGATCTATCATGGTTGTCTCCCATTTCAACCCGCCCAGCCTCGACAGTTGCCCGGCGCAAGTCAAGGAACGGCGAAGAACCGATTGAAACAGTCTGCGACAAGGTCGGCACCGGGTTCGTCATTCAGGTGTAAATGATGGCCGCCAGGCAGCTGTTCACGGCTAAAGGGTAGACGCTCCAGCAACTCGGGATGTTTGGCGAGCATACCGTCGGCAGCCACCACCAGTTTTGCAGGACAACTGACTCGCTGGACGAAAGCCATCGCCTGTTCGGAGGTCAGACGCAGCGGCGACGGTAAGGTCAGGCGGTTATCGGTGCGCCAGGTATAACCGCCCGGCACCGGCATCAATCCGCGCTGGGCCAGCAGTTCTGAGGCTTCGCGACTGACAGCGACCAAGCCTTTCATCCGCGCCTCGATGGCCCGGTCGAGGGTGTTGTAGACCGGTTTGCGCTTCTCCCGCAAATCCAGCTGCGCTTGCAGGGCCATGCCCATCCGTTCGGCAGCGTTTTCGCCTTTGTCTGTAGGAGGAATGATGCCGTCGATCAATGCCAGATGGGTCACGCGTTCCGGTAAAGAACCGGCCAGCACCAGCGAAACGATCGCGCCCATGGAATGCCCCAGCAGCCCAAAGCGCTTCCAACCCAATTGCTCGGCCACTTGCAGCACGTCATGGGCGTAGTCCCACAGTGCGTAACCGGCTCCGGTCGGCCGATGCCCGGAATGACCGTGACCGGCCATGTCCAGCGCAATGATGCGCAAGCCTTTGAGCTTCGGCGCCAGCCGGGCGAAGCTGTTGGCGTTGTCCAGCCAGCCATGCAAGGCGATCACCGGCATGCCGTCTTCGGGGCCGAACAAGTGCGCTGCCAGTTCGATGTGCGGCAGGCTCAGGCGAACTTCTTCAACGACGTTGCTCATGCGCAATCCTGTTGGCGGCGACCTTCCCAACGGCTGAGCAGGTTCTTCAACAGCGTGGCCGTGTCCTGGGGACGTTCGAGGGGAAACATGTGGCCGCCAGGCATGGTCAGGGACTCACCCAGCGGCAAGCGCCCCACGAGGCTTGCGTGATGACGCATCACCACCCGGCTCTTGTACCCCCGAACCACTGCCAGCGGCACTTTCAGTTGCCGTGTGCGGCCGGGACTGGTGTGCGGCACGCCACGGTAGATACTGATTTCCGTGGCCGGGTCGAAGCGCAGGCGCAACTTGTCGCCCACCTTGTGCAAACCGTGTTGCAGGTAAGCGTCGAAGCATTCCGGGTCGAAACTGCGAAACAGGGTTTTGCCAGCGAAATAGAGTCGGGCCGCTTCCAGATCGGTGAACTCTTCCCGACGTCCCAACGTACGGCCGGCCGGGGTCAGACGATCGATGAAACCGAAGCGTTTGGCGGCGCGGATCACCCATTGATCAGCGCGGGTCAGCACCGGCGAATCAAGCATCACCACGCCGCGATAGAGCTCGGGGCACCGCAACGCCGCGTGCAGATGCAGCACGCCACCGAAGGAATGGCCGACGCCCCACACAGGTTCCGGTTGCTGCTTGAGGTGATGAATCAGCTCGTCGACCAGGTTGTACCAGTTGTCGTCCGCCGGAAAACGCGGGTCATGGGCGTGCTGCTGCAGATGCGTCACCTGATACTCGGGCGCCAGCGCCGCGAACAACTTGCCGTAGGTGCCCGAGGGAAAACCGTTGGCGTGGGCGAAAAATATCTGTTTCGACATACCGGTGATCCATCAACGAAAACAAGGGTTGATTGTCCGTAAGACGACGTCCTACAGCAATGACCGTAAGTGCCAGGAATGATGACAGTCCGGTCAACAGGATTTCTGATGAAGATCTGTGTAGCAGCTGCCGAAGGCTGCGTCCGGCTGCGCAGCAGTCGTAAATCCAGCGACCTCAATCTTCCTGAACCAACGCAGTGAATGGTTTTACGATTGCTGCGCAATCGAACGCAGGCTTCGCCAGCTGCTACATGGAATCGTGTTTCAGCGGGCGGGCGGATTCTCACCCAACGGCACCACCGCCATGGTCAACCGCGATACACAACTGGCCTTCCCCTCATCGCTGGTCAAACGGATATCCCAGACATGCGTCGTACGGCCAATGTGAATCGGCTTGGCCACCGCCGTGACCCGCCCGCTGCGCAAGCCGCGCAAATGGTTGGCGTTGATTTCCAGGCCCACGCAGTAAAACCTGCTGGCGTCGATGCACAGGTAACTGGCCATCGAGCCGACCGTTTCGGCCAGCACCACCGAGGCGCCGCCGTGCAGCAAGCCATAAGGCTGGTGAGTGCGATGGTCGATGACCATGCTCGCGGTCAGGGACGCTTCGTCGAAGGCTTCGAAGCGAATATCCAGCACTTCGCCGATGGTGTTTTTCTGGATTGCGTTCAACTGCTCGACGTTGGGAGTGGTACGCCACAGACTCATCGTTGCTGTCCTTTGTTGGTTTTATTCGTGACTCAATCCTGCCACAGCACCGCTTCACTGCGCTCGCTCCATTCTTCGAAACGGGCACCGTAGACGGCTTCGATCACGTTGCGTTTGATCTTCAGGGTCGGCGTCAGGAAGCCGTTTTCCACCGCCCAGCTGTCCTTGACCACCACCAATCGATGCAAGCGTTCGTGTTTGTCGAGGACGCCATTGACCTCCTCCAACAGTTTTTCCAGGCTTGAATGCAGGCCCGCCCGCGCCGTTCCGCTGGCGTCCTGCTGACCGACCGCCGAGAGCACGCACAAACCCAGCGGCGCACTCAGGCCATCGCCGACCACGCAGACCTGCTCGATGCGCGAATGCTCCGCCAGACGATTTTCGATCGGTGCCGGGGCGACGTATTTGCCCTTGCTGGTCTTGAATATTTCTTTCAGTCGCCCGGTCAGGCGCAGGTTGCCTTCGGCGTCTTCCTCGCCCTTGTCTCCGGTGCGCAGGAAGCCGTCCTCGGTGATGGTTTCGGCGGTTTTCTCAGGCTCCTTGAAATACCCGAGCATGGTCGCGCCACTGCGCACCATGACCTCGCCCGACTCAGCGATCCGCACCTCGACCTCCGGGCAGGGCTTGCCGATCCAGCCGGGTTTGTTCTGGCCCGGCAGGCCAACGTGCGAATAGCCGCAGCTTTCGGTCATGCCGTAGACCTCCAGCACATCCAGCCCCAGTTTGCGGTACCACAGCAGCAAGGTCTGCGGCACTGGCGCGGCGCCGGACAAGGCGATGCGCAAGGCATCCAGCCCGAGCCCGGCCAGGACTTTGTGGCCGACCCGCCTGCCGATGATCGGCAGACCGAGCAGGAAGTCGAGGCGCTTTGCCGGGATCTTGCTGTACACGCCCATCTGGAATTTGGTCCAGATCCTCGGCACACCGAACAGCGCGGTCGGTCGTGCACGGCGCAAATCGGTCAGGAAGGTATCGAGGCTCTCGGCAAAAAACACCGTTTGCCCGGTGTAGATCGACGCCAGCTCGACGAACATCCGCTCGGCGACATGGCACAGCGGCAGGTAGGACAGCAGCCGATCCGACTCATTCAAGCCAAACAACTGCGTGCCGCGAGTGGTGGCAAACCCCAGGTTGGCGAAACTGTGCATCACGCCTTTGGGCGTGCCGGTGGTGCCGGAGGTGTAAATGATGGTCGCCAACTGGTCGGCGGACGGCTTGGGATCGTCCTGGATCGGTGAGCTCTTTTGCAGGTCGGCCCAGCTGAAATCGAACGTGCCGGGTGGATGCAACGGCAGGCTGATCGTCGGCAGATCAGCGCTGACCCCGCGAGACATGCCTGGCCAGTCATCGAGTTTGCCGATGAACACCAGTGCCGCTTCGGAGTGTTCAAGGACCTGGGCCACGGTCTCGGCGGTGAGGTTCGGGTAGAGCGGCACCGACACGTGGCCCGCCATCCAGATCGCCAGGTCGGCGATGATCCAGTGCGCGCAGTTTTTCGAGATCAGGGCGATGTGGCTGCCTTGGGGCAGTTCGCGTGCGCGCAGCCAATGCGCGGCGCAGCGCGCCTGATGACCGACGTCGGCCCAGCTCAGGGTCTCGACCTGTCCGCCACCCACGGGCTGGACCAGAAAGCGCTGGCGGGGATGACGGGCCTCACGCTCGTAGAAGACGTCCAGCGGCAAACGAAAAGCAGCAGGCATGCGACTCGCTCCTTTGTTTTTGGTCTGGAGCAAGCGTAGTCAACCAAGCAACTGCTTGGTTGACTATTTCACACAAAAATCAGGTACGAAGCAGAACCTGTGGGAGCGTGGCTTGCCCGCGATGCAGGCGCTGCGGTCTGTCAGGTAGACCGCGTTGATGCCATCGCGGGCAAGCCACGCTCCCACAAAGAGCAGAGCTATGGGTGCTTGATGCCCTTGAGCTTCATCGCGCCGGCCAGCGGCAAATCGCCTTCAAGTTCTGCAAGGCCGGCGGTTTTCACCGCTTCCGGGTCTTGCACATGGCCGTGCTGCAAGTAACCCAACAGGTTGCCCACCAGCGGGTTATGACTGATCAGCAACGCGTGATCCACAGACACCAACTGCTCCGCCACCGCTTGCGGGCGGTTATCGGGGGTCAGCCAGTCGACGGTGCGAATCTCCGGCGCGAAATTCAGCGCTGTACGGACAATTTCTGCGGTCTCCTGCGCTCGCAGGTAAGGACTGGCATAGATCGCGGTCAGCGGCTTGCCGGCCAGCTCGGCAGCAGTGCGCAGCACTTCTTCACGACCATGGGCCGTCAGTGCCCGTTCCGAATCAGGACGCTTGCCGTGTGGCTCGGCTTCACCATGACGCAGTATCCAGAGTTTCATAGCTTTGGCTCCTCATCTCGGGCCGGGTGTGGTGCCGGCGCCACAGTGTGCGGCGCTTCACCTTCCGGTGTACGCGGCGTCGGCCAGTCGGCGAACGGCCACGGTTTCTGGTCGCTGTGGAAGCTGCCGAAACGACCGATCTGCGCCAGAAACTGGCTCAGGCTGTCGCCGAAGTTCATCAGGCTGGCGCTCGGGGCGCCATATATCAAACGATAGATCAGTTGAACCAACACCACGGCACCAAGGATGAACTGCGCCACTTGCCAGACCAGCACGTAGACGATCATCCACAACACGCGCAGCAGGATGGATTCGTACTTGGCTTCTACTTTTGGATCGTTCATGTCTCGCTCCCTGCCCCTGTCAATTGAGTGCTCAGTTGAAACCGCTGGTGGAAATAAAGTCGACGTCGGTTTTCGGCTCGGCACGCATCAATAGACCGATCACCTGCTCCAGCGTGCGCCCTTCGAACAGGATGGCATGCAGCCCGGCGACCAGCGGCATGTACACGCCCACCTCCTGGGCCTTGGCCTTAAGCACCTTGAGGGTGTTCACGCCTTCAGCGACTTCGCCCAGGCGCGTCACTGCATCTTCCAGGCTCAAGCCCTGGCCGAGGGCGAATCCGACCTGGTAGTTACGGCTTTTCGGCGACGAGCAGGTGACGATCAAATCGCCGACGCCCGCCAAACCGAGAAAGGTCATCGGGTTGGCGCCCTGATTCACCGCAAAGCGGGTCATTTCCGCCAGCGCCCGGGTGATCAACATGCTCTTGGTGTTTTCGCCCATGCCCAGCGCCACCGCCATGCCGGCGATGATCGCGTAAACGTTTTTCAACGCGCCGCCCAACTCCACGCCGAAGCGATCGGCGCTGGCGTAAACGCGAAAGGTCCGACCATGCAACGCCTCCTGGACCCGCTGGCAGAGTTCTTCGTCTTCGCTGGCGACCACCGTGGCGGTCAGCGCGTGTTCGGCGATTTCACGGGCCAGGTTCGGCCCGGACAGCACGCCGATGCGCGCTTGCGGGGCGATCTCTTCGAGGATTTCGCTCATTAACTTGAAGGTGTGGGCTTCGATGCCTTTGGTCAGGCTCACCAACAATTTGCCGCTCAAACGTTCGGCGTGCGGCATCAATACCGAGCGCAGCGCGCTGGACGGCAGTGCGACGAAGCACAGGTCGCAGGCTTGCAGAGTGGCCAGCAGGTCGGTGACCGCTTCCACGGCCGGCAGAATCTTGATGCCTTTGAGGTAACGCGGGTTCTCGCGATTGACCCGAATGGCCTCGGCCTGCTCGGGGTCACGCATCCACAGCCGGACCTGATGCCCGTTCTCGGCCAGCAGATTAGCCACGGCGGTACCAAAACTTCCGCCTCCCAGGACCGCAATTGGGCGCTGTTCAGTCATATGCAATCCGTTAATCCATACCAGTGGCGATGTCGGCATTATACGGAGCGGCCCAGTGGCGGCCAGCCCCCGCATCAATTACCGGCACTTGTAGGAAGAAGACCAAGAAAACCGAGGAAAATGCCCACAACGTGACTGGAAAAGTCATTGCGCTCGGTTAACATGCGCGCCAATTGTTCGCTATCAAGGATGTGTTGTGTCGTTTGGCTCTCCATCACCTCGCTCACCTCTGGTACTGGCGCTGATTTTCAGCTCGCCATTGCTCGCCGACGACTTGTTCCTCGACAGCGAGCCGCTGCCGCAAGTATTGACCGCGACGCGACTCAAGCAGTCGCCGGCCGCGGTACCGGGGAGCATGACGGTGATCGACAGCGAACTGATCAACGCCAGTGGCGCCCGGGACATCAGTGAGTTGCTGCGACTGGTGCCGGGAATGATGGTCGGCAACATCAACGGCAACCAGGCGGCGGTGAACTATCACGGCACCAATGCGACCGAAGCGCGACGCATGCAAGTGTTGATCGACGGCCGTTCGGTGTACCGCGCAGGCCTGGCCACGGTGGACTGGAGTGACATTCCGGTGGCCCTGGAAGACATCGAACGCATCGAAGTTTTTCGCGGCCCGAACACCGTCAGCTATGGCGCCAATGCGCTGATGGCGGTGGTCAACATCATCACGCGCAACCCGGCCGACAGCCACGGCACGCGGATGAAAGTCACCCGTGGGCAGCGCGGCATCGACGACTTTTACGCCAGCCAGGGCGTGGGCTGGGACGGCGGCGACCTGCGCCTGTCACTCTCCGGCCAGCAAGACGACGGCTTCGACTCGGACCGTCATGGCGCCGACTACCGCGACAGCCGCCGCTTGAACCGCTTCAACCTCGCCGTCAGCCAGACGCTCACTGAAAACCAGAGTATCGACTGGCAATTGAATGCCAAGGACGGGGCCAACCAGCGTCCGTATACCTACCGCCCGGTCTTCTCGGGGATTACCGCTGCGGGGAACAATTCCGACGTCATCGCCAAGGACTACGCCGGCTCGCTGCGCTGGAACCTCGACATCAATCCCGATCACAGCCTTTACATTCAGGGCTCGGCGCAGCACTGGGATCGTCAGCAGACCTGGCGTGCGTGCGATGCCGAGGTTTCGTTCAGCCCGCAGTTGACCGAACTCTGGCAGCTCAACCCGAATTACACCGAACGCCTGGCGCGCAACGTGGAGCGCTACACCGGCCCCGGCGCGCCCGCAGGTGACCCGGCCCAGCGCGCACTGGCCAATCAAGTGCTGGACCAATGGCGAAACGGCGCCCGACAAACCCTCTGTGGCGATATTGACCAGAGCACCCGGGAATCGCGCTACGACCTTGAATTGCAGGACACCCTCAGCCTGTCCGACAGTCTGCGGCTGGTCAGCGGCATGAACTATCGTTACGACCGGGCAGATTCCGAGACTTACTTCAATGGCACCCTCGACGACACCACCTGGCGGGCGTTCGGCCAACTCGAGTGGCGCGCCACCGAGCATTGGTTGCTGCAGGGCGGAGCGATGTTCGAAGACACGCAATTGATCGGCAGTTCGCTCACCCCGCGGGTGGCGGTCAACTACCTGATCAACCCGCGCCATGGCCTGCGGGCGGTGTACTCGGAAGCCATCCGCTCGCCGGACATGTTCGAGAACAACGTCAACTGGAGCTATCAGGTAAAGAACCTGCGGCCCAGCGCCTATGGCCAGTCCAGCGCCCGTTATTTCGTCAAGACCCGTGGCCCCGGTAACCTCGAACAGGAACACATGCGCTCCCGGGAGCTGGGCTATAACGGCTACTTTGCCGACGTGGGGCTGGCGGTCGATGTGAAGCTGTTCTACGACGAAATCACCGGGATGATCAGCGAACCGCTGCGCAACAATCAGTACATCGCCAGCAACTCGAACAACGCGCGCTTCTCCGGGGCAGAAACCCAGCTCGACTGGCGAATCAGCAGCGCCGATCGCCTGCGCCTGACGTATGCCTACGTCGATGCCGAGGCGAGCAACCCACAGGATGCACAACAGACCGCTCGAAACAGCGGTTCCGCCGGTTGGCTGCGCAACTGGGGCCACGGCTGGAACAGCGCGCTCTTCTACTATGGTGACGATGCCCTGAACGGCTACCGCTTCGAACGGGTCGACACGCGCATCGCCAAACGCATCGGCCTGGGCAAGGCCAGCCTGGAACTGGCCGGTGTGCTCCAGCAACGCCTCGACAGCCAGCCCACAACCTTCGTCGACAACAACTACGACGAACGCCGGGTGCTTTACTTCAGCGCAGAGCTGGCGTTCTAAGATGCTGTATAGCCCGTCACGCAAGACGCCAATCCTTGGCCGCCTGCTGGCCGTTTTGTGCCTGGTGTTTGCCGGACTGCTGAGCAGCCTGGAGGCCACCGCCGCGGACATTTTGCTGACCGGCGCCGAGGACAGCCCGGGCATGCAATCCTTCACCAAGGCCCTGAGCGCCTTGCGGCCTGCCGATAACGTGCGCTTCCAGCCACTGGCCAGTCTGCCGGCGCCAGGCAAACTGCCCGCCGGCACCCGTTTGATTCTGCTCGACCTGCCGAGCCTCGACTGGCGCCTGCAAGACACCCAGGGCCCGGCGACGCTAGTGCTGCGCATCAGCCGCCTGCAAGCCCGTCAGCATCTGGGGGCCATCCTGCCCCCGCGCCTCAGCCTGCTCTGGAGCGACCCGCCCCTGGACCGACAATTGCGCCTGACCCGACTGCTGCTACCTCAGGCCAAACGGGTCGGCGTGCTCTTCGACAGCCACAGCGAATTCCTCTTGAAAGAACTGCATCAGGCCGCCCACTCCCTGGGCCTTGAAGTGGTCACCGAGCGCTGGGATAACACGAACGACAGCCGGCCGCTGCAGACCTTGCTGAAAAACAGCGACGTGTTGCTGGGCCTCGACGACCCCGATCTGTACAACCCGAAAACCGCGAAAAACCTGTTGCTCAGCAGCTATGCACGGCAACTGGCGCTGATCGGCCCTAACGCCGGGTTCGTCAGGGCCGGGAGCCTGGCCAGCACCTACAGCGATCAGAGCGATTGGCTGGCGATGCTCGACGAACTGCTCGACCGGCCACCGGCCACGTGGCCACGCACGCACTACCCGCAACGCTTCAAAGTCTTAAGCAACCCGCAAGTGGCTCGTTCATTAGGGATTGAACAGATGAATGAAGCGTCTGTCGCAACACAGTTGGCCGAAGGAGAAAATCGCCCATGACCTTCCGTCGCCGTTGGGACATCAACACCCGCACGCAAATCATCAGCCTCGGCCCTGCCCTGTTGCTGACGTTGCTGTTGATCAGCTTCTTCACCTTCGTGCGGATCCAGGACCTGCGTCAGGAGCTCAATCACACCGGGCAACTGATCGCCAACCAACTGGCGCCGGCCACCGAATACGGGGTGATCTCGGGCAACAACGAGGTGCTCGACAGTTTGCTCAAGGCCACCCTGGCCACGCCCAATGTGCGCTTTCTGGAAGTCCAGGACAGCGCCAACCGGATTCTTGTGTACGTCGAGCAACCGTCGGAAACCCACAACCGCTCGCACCAGGTCGAAGTGTTCCAGGCCCCGGTGCGGCTGCAACGAATCCAGCTGCACAATGATTTCCTGCAGGGCAGCCGCGTCGCCAACACGGCGCCCTCCGAGGACTATCTGGGTCGGGTGATCGTCGGCCTGTCCAATGACGCCTTCAACCAGCGTCAGCAGGAAATCCTGCTCAAGGCCGGGATCCTGGCGCTGTTCGCCCTGCTGTTTACTTTTCTGGTCGCCCGGCGCCTGGCCGGCAGCCTGTCGCAACCGATCCGCGACATCGGCAACGCGGTCAAGGCGATTCAGGACGGTGACTACAAAACACCGCTGCCGATCGTCGACGACACCGAGCTGGGCGCGTTGTCGCAACACATCAACAACCTCGCCAACGGGCTCGAACAAGCCAGTCGCGAACAGCATCAAGCGATGGCGCAGTTGATTCAGACGCGCGAGGAAGCGGAAAAGGCCAACAGCGCCAAATCCGATTTCCTTGCAATGATGAGCCACGAACTGCGCACGCCGATGAATGGCGTGCTGGGCATGCTGCAACTGCTGGAAACCACCGAGATGACCGAGGAGCAGGTCGAATACGCGGCGCTTGCCTCGGAGTCCACCGAACACCTGCTCAAAGTCATCAACGACATTCTCGATTTCTCGCGCATTGAGCGTTCGGAACTGGAGCTGGAGCACATTCCATTCCACCTCGCAGACCTGATCGGCAGTTGCGCCCAGTCGTTCTCGCACAGCGCCGTGCAACGCGGGCTCGACCTGGCGCTGTCGATTCCGGACGACATGCGCGCGTTGCAGGTTCAGGGCGACCCGACGCGGATCCGGCAGATCCTGGTCAACCTGATCGGCAATGCGCTGAAATTCACCGAACAGGGCCGCGTCAGCATCGAACCGCAATGGCAGTCGCTGGATCACGAATTGCTGTGGTTCACCTGCACCGTGCGCGACAGCGGGATTGGTATCTCGGCTGAACGCCTGGAATTGATGTTCAACGCCTTCCAGCAGGCCGACAGTTCTATTTCGAGGCGATACGGTGGCACCGGGCTGGGCCTGCCGATTGCTCGCACGCTGGCTGAACGCATGGGCGGCACGTTGCGCGCCCAGAGCGAGGAAGGTCGCGGCTCGGTGTTCACCCTGGAAATCCCGCTGGCGCTCTATAAACAGACGCTGCCCGTGCTGGCGCCGCGCATACCGACCGGCAGCGGTGATGGCGAAGGGCGCAACGTGTTGCTGGTGGAAGACAATCCGGTCAATCAGACGGTCATCGAAGCAATGTTGCGCAGTCTGGGCTTTACTGTCAGCGTCGTCACCGATGGTGCCCAGGCAGTGCGCAGTGCGGAGAGTCTGATTTTTGAAGCCATTTTGATGGACTGCCGGCTACCGATCATCGACGGCTACGAGGCTACCCGACAAATCCGACAATTGCCCGGCTGCACAGACTTGCCGATCATCGCGCTGACCGCCAACGCCTTGCAGGGTGACCGCGAAGCCTGTTTATCGGCGGGAATGAACGATTACCTGGCCAAGCCCTTCAAACGCACAGATTTGCAGCAAATTCTGCAACGCTGGGTGCAGTAGTGCAGGCCTTTCGGCTATCTGCGACTGGCGTGAAAGGCGAAAGTGCGGCAGTCTTAGGCACCCGAACAGGCCCGAAAAGGGGCTTGAATAATAATTTCAGTGCACAAGTGTACATTCATGTCCTTGGTGCTGTGACTTTCACCACAACGCAATAGTCTATGAGTAGGCTGCTGACTCGAGGCATGAACGCTTCGATCGGCCGGGAAGATTTGCCCCACCTGCCGCATGGGACTATTGAGGAGCTCGCATGACCCAACAAAACGCCTTTACTCGGGAAGACCTGCTGCGCTGCAGTCGCGGTGAGCTGTTCGGCCCAGGTAACGCACAACTGCCCGCCCCGAACATGTTGATGGTGGATCGCATCACCCATATCAGCGCCGAGGGTGGCAAGTACGGCAAGGGTGAATTGGTCGCCGAGCTGGATATCACTCCGGACCTGTGGTTCTTCGCCTGCCACTTCGAAGGTGATCCGGTGATGCCAGGCTGCCTGGGCCTCGACGCCATGTGGCAACTGGTCGGCTTCTTCCTCGGCTGGCAAGGTCTGCCAGGCCGCGGTCGCGCCTTGGGTTCGGGCGAAGTGAAATTCTTCGGTCAGGTTCTGCCGACCGCCAAGAAAGTAACCTATAACATTCAGATCAAGCGCGTACTGAAGGGCAAGCTGAACCTGGCCATCGCCGATGGTTCGGTCAGCGTCGACGGCCGCGAGATCTACACCGCCGAAGGCCTTCGGGTCGGCGTTTTCACCTCCACTGACAACTTCTAAGGGTTATCCGCATGCGCCGCGTCGTTATCACTGGTCTGGGCATCGTTTCGTGCCTGGGCAATGACAAAGAGACCGTCTCCGCTAACCTGCGTGCAAGCCGCCCTGGCATCCGGTTCAACCCGGAATATGCCGAAATGGGTCTGCGTAGCCAGGTTTCCGGCTCCATTGACCTTCCCCTCGAAGAGCTGATCGATCGCAAGATCTTTCGCTTCGTCGGCCACGCGGCGGCTTACGCCTACCTGGCCATGAAAGACGCCATCGCCGACTCCGGTCTGACCGATGAGCAAGTCTCCAACCCGCGTACCGGCCTGATCGCCGGCTCCGGTGGCGCCTCCACGCTGAACCAGATGGAAGCGCTGGACATCCTGCGCGAGAAAGGCGTCAAGCGCGTCGGCCCATACCGTGTCACACGGACCATGAGCAGCACCGTTTCCGCTTGCCTGGCAACGCCGTTCAAGATCAAGGGCCTGAACTACTCCATCGCTTCTGCCTGCGCCACCAGTGCTCACTGCATCGGTACCGCCATGGAACAGATCCAGATGGGCAAGCAGGACATCGTGTTCGCCGGCGGCGGTGAAGAAGAACACTGGAGCCAATCGTTCCTGTTCGACGCCATGGGCGCACTGTCCAGCCAGTACAACGAAACCCCGGAAAAGGCTTCCCGTGCCTACGACGCCAAGCGTGACGGTTTCGTCATCGCCGGCGGTGGCGGCATGGTCGTGGTCGAAGAGCTGGAACACGCTCTGGCCCGCGGCGCGAAGATCTACGCCGAAATCGTTGGCTACGGCGCGACCTCCGATGGCTACGACATGGTCGCCCCAAGCGGCGAAGGCGCCATCCGCTGCATGCAGATGGCCATGTCCACCGTTGACGCTCCGATCGACTACCTGAACACCCACGGCACCTCGACTCCGGTCGGCGACGTCATGGAAATGAAAGGTGTGCGTGAAGTGTTCGGTGACAAGGCTCCGGCCATCAGCTCCACCAAGAGCCTGTCGGGTCACTCCCTGGGCGCCGCCGGCGTTCACGAAGCGATCTACTGCATGCTGATGATGGAAGGTAACTTCATGGCGGGTTCCGCCAACATCGACGAACTGGACCCGGAAGTGGCTGACATGCCGATCCTGACCAAGACTCGTGAAGACGCCACCATCAACACCGTGATGAGCAACAGCTTCGGCTTCGGCGGCACCAACGCCACGCTGGTACTGAAGCGCTGGGCCGGTAAGTAATACCCCCGCTACGCTGCACACAAAAACGCCCCGACTGGTTCGGGGCGTTTTTATGTGTGTTTGAAACACATAGCCTTGGCCAGGTACAAAACCTGTGGGAGCCGAGCTTGCTCGCGATGAGGCCATTTCATTCACCATCATCATCGACTATGAGACCGCCATCGCGAGCAAGCTCGGCTCCCACAGGTTCTGTACCTTCGGCCTCAATCAACGGTTTTGTTTCTCACGAACATGAAGCTTTTGTCATGAAACTCAACGCCCTGCGACCGAATGCCGCGTGTTTGGCGGGCTGCAGGACTTTTACCAAATTCGCAAAAATCCGCTACCGAACTCAGTCGTTTACTTAGCCAGCTAACCAAACATATAACGGAGTCCTGCACACGCCTTGCTGCAGATAACAGAGATTGGAGCTAGCAGATGACTGTAAAAGTAACTGAACGCGACGATTCACATATGTCCCACGAAGGCGTAGCCGCCGGTATCCGGATCTGGGACGTGCACCAACAAGACATGCTGGTGGGGATGTTCCACTCCGAAACCGATGCCCACAGCTACAAGGCCGAACTGGAAAAACTGGAGCAGCAACGAGAGCTCCAATCCGCATAAGCAATGACAGCATTGAAAACGACAAACCCCGCCATGAGCAGGGTTTGTCGTTGTTGCAGCCTTTAACGGCTTACCACATCAGATCGTCCGGGATCTGATAGGCCGCGTACGGATCGTCTTCGACAGCGACTTCTTCGGTCTTCACATTCAGCTGCACGATACGCTGTGGATCGCGCTCCTGGATCTTCAGGGCCGCCTCACGCGGGATCACTTCATAACCGCCGGCGTGGTGCACGATGGCCAGCGAACCGCTGCTGAGCTTGTTGCGCATCAGCGTGTTGACGGAGATGCGCTTGACCTTCTTGTCGTCAACGAAGTTGTAGTAGTCCTCGGTCGTCAGCTTCGGCAGACGCGAGACTTCGATCAACTGTTTGACCTGGGCGGCGCGAGCCTTGGCCTCGGCCTTCTCCTGTTGCTGACGGTTCAGCTCCTGATCGCGCTTGACCTTCTCGGCCATGGCTTCCTGAGCCGCCCGCTGCTGCGAGTCATCAAGTTCGCTCTGACCTTTGTGGGCCAGACGCTGCTGTTTCTGCTTCTCTTTGCCGACCTGTTTGGCCTGCTTCTGGTTGACCAGCCCTGCTTTGAGCAACTGGTCGCGAAGGGAAATGCTCATGGTGCTTATTACTCACTTAGGCAACTGCTCAACCGCAGCTGGGCAAATTCTTTTCCTGACGTTTGGCTTCGCCCCACAAGGCGTCCAACTCTTCGAGGGTGCAATCTTCTATGGGACGGTGGGTGTCGCGCAATGCCTGTTCGATAAAACGGAAGCGTCTTTCGAACTTGCTGTTGGCGCCACGCAGTGCAGTTTCGGGATCGACCTTGAGATGGCGTGCCAGATTGACCACGGAAAACAACAGATCACCGACTTCATCGGCAATCGCTGCCGAGTCATTGTCGGCCATGGCTTCGAGCACTTCATCGAGCTCTTCGCGCACTTTGTCGAGCACCGGCAAGGCGTCCGGCCAGTCAAAACCGACCTGCCCTGCACGCTTCTGCAACTTCGCCGAACGGGACAATGCCGGCAGTGCTGCGGGTACATCGTCGAGCAAGGACAGTTGTTCGGGCGCCGAAGATTTCTCCGCCCGTTCTTCAGCCTTGATCTCTTCCCAGCGCTGCTTGACCTGATCTTCATTCAGACGCGGAACATCCAGCGGTGCGTACAAATCACCCGTGGGAAACACGTGAGGATGACGGCGGATCAGCTTGCGAGTGATGCTGTCGATGACACCGGCGAATTCGAAGCGCCCTTCTTCCCGTGCCAGCTGGCTGTAATAAACCACCTGGAACAGCAAATCCCCCAACTCACCCTGCAAGTGATCGAAGTCACCGCGCTCGATGGCGTCGGCGACTTCGTAGGCTTCCTCAAGGGTGTGCGGGACGATGGTTTCGTAGGTTTGCTTGATGTCCCACGGGCAGCCGTACTGCGGGTCGCGCAGAAGGCTCATCAGGTGCAGCAAGTCTTCAAGGCTGTACATCGGTTTCACGGCGTCCGGTTACGACGGGTTTCGATGATGTTCGGCAACTGGGAAATCCGCCCCAGCAACCGCCCCAGTGCATCCAGCCCCGGAATCTCGATGGTCAGGGACATCAACGCGGTGTTGTCCTCTTTGTTCGAGCGGGTGTTGACCGCCAGCACATTGATCCGCTCGTTGAGCAGCACTTGCGAAACGTCACGCAGCAGACCGGACCGGTCGTAGGCGCGGATGATGATGTCCACCGGATAGGTGAGCACCGGCACCGGCCCCCAGCTGACCTGGATGATCCGCTCGGGCTCGCGCCCGCCCAGTTGCAGCACCGAGGCGCAGTCCTGGCGGTGAATGCTCACGCCGCGGCCCACGGTGATGTAACCGACGATCGCATCCCCCGGCAGCGGCTGGCAGCAGCCGGCCATTTGGGTCATCAGGTTGCCGATGCCCTGGATCTGGATGTCGCCGCGCTTGCCTGGTTTGTAACCGGTGGCCTTGCGCGGAATCAGTTCCAGCTGTTCGTTGCCGCGTTCCGGCTCGACCAGTTGCTGCGCCAGGTTCACCAGTTGCGCCAGGCGCAAATCGCCGGCGCCCAACGCGGCGTACATGTCCTCGGCCGTCTTCATGTTGGCCTTATCGGCCAACTTGTCGAAGTCCACCGCCGGCAAACCGAGGCGATTGAGTTCGCGTTCGAGCAAGGTTTTACCGGCCGCGACATTCTGATCGCGCGCCTGCAATTTGAACCAGTGAACGATCTTCGCCCGTGCCCGCGACGTAGTGATGTAACCCAGGTTCGGGTTCAGCCAGTCACGGCTCGGGGTACCGTGTTTGCTGGTGATGATCTCGACCTGTTCACCGGTTTGCAGGCTGTAGTTGAGCGGCACGATGCGCCCGTTGATCTTCGCGCCACGGCAGTTATGACCGATTTCGGTGTGCACGCGGTAGGCGAAGTCCAGCGGCGTCGCGCCCTTCGGCAAGTCGATGGCGTGACCGTCCGGGGTGAAAATGTAGACCCGGTCCGGTTCGATATCGACCCGCAGCTGTTCAGCCAGGCCGCCGATGTCGCCCAATTCTTCATGCCACTCGAGGACCTGACGCAGCCAGGAGATTTTCTCTTCGTAGTGATTGGAGCCGGATTTGACGTCGGTGCCCTTGTACTTCCAGTGCGCGCACACGCCCAGCTCGGCTTCTTCGTGCATGGCGTGGGTGCGGATCTGCACTTCCAGTACCTTGCCCTCGGGGCCGATCACTGCGGTGTGCAGCGAGCGGTAGCCGTTTTCTTTCGGGTTGGCGATGTAGTCGTCGAATTCTTTCGGGATGTGCCGCCACAGGGTGTGGACGATACCGAGCGCGGTGTAGCAGTCGCGCATTTCCGGCACCAGCACGCGAACGGCGCGCACGTCGTAGATCTGGCTGAATTCCAGACCCTTGCGCTGCATTTTGCGCCAGATCGAATAGATGTGTTTGGCCCGGCCGCTGATGTCGGCATCGACGCCGGTGGCCTGCAATTCATTTTTTAGCTGAGTCATCACGTCGCTGATGAAGCGCTCGCGATCCAGGCGCCGCTCATGAAGCAACTTGGCGATCTGCTTGTACTGATCGGGCTCAAGGTAACGGAAGGACAAGTCCTCCAGTTCCCACTTGATGTGACCGATACCGAGACGGTGAGCCAAAGGCGCGTAGATGTCGAAGACTTCACGGGCGACGCGGTTGCGTTTTTCGTCATCGGCGGTTTTCACCGCACGGATCGCACAGGTGCGTTCGGCCAGTTTGATCAGCGCAACGCGAACGTCGTCGACCATGGCGACCAGCATCTTGCGCAGGTTTTCGACCTGGCCCTGCGTGCCCAGCACCAGGGATTGACGAGGGCTGAGGCTGGCGCTGATCGCCGCCATGCGCAACACGCCGTCGATGAGCTTGGCGACCACCGGACCGAAGCGCTGGCTGACCGCCGGCAACTCAATCTGGCCTTCGCGCACGCCGCGATACAGGATCGCGGCAACCAACGAATCCTGATCGAGTTTGAGGTCGGCGAGAATCTCGGCGATCTCAAGGCCCGTGCGAAAACTCGAGGTCCCTTCGGACCACAGGTTTTTCGCCGCATTGGCTTGTTGTTCAGACGCACGAGCAAACTCGCACGCTTCCTTCAAGGCTTCGCGATCCAGTGCCGGATCGACACTGACCGCGTGATCGAGCCAAGCCTCGAGATTGATACTGCCGTCGGTGTTGATCGGCTGGTGTGCTCTCACCTGTACCATCTTGCTTACCTTCCCTACGACGCAGATTCAATGCGTCAAATCGCTGGCCTTCGTTGCCCGTGTGCCCACGTCAGGGCCGGTACGCGGCTGCACGGGCGGGCCAGTCGGACCAGACGAGCCGTCCTAGCTCGCTTCAAATAACGCCATGGCCTCGACATGTGCCGTCTGAGGAAACATATCGAGAATCCCGGCACGTTTTAACCGGTAGCCCTGCTTGATCAATTCGACCGTATCGCGCGCCAGCGTTGCCGGATTGCACGACACATACACCAACCGTTTGGCGCCCAGGGACGCAAGCTTGCGCACTGCCTCGAAAGCACCGTCACGCGGTGGGTCCAAGAGTACCGCACAAAAGCCTTCGCGCGCCCATTCGACATCGGTCAAAGGCTGGGATAAATCGGCCTGAAAAAACTTCGCATTATGAAGATTGTTGCTAGCAGCGTTCGCGGCTGCTCGCTCGACCATCGCCTGCACACCTTCCACCGCCACCACTTCGCGAACGACCTTGGCCAGCGGCAACGCAAAGTTACCCAAACCACAGAATAGATCGAGAACTCGTTCATCCGCCGTCGGCTTCAGCCAGTCCAGCGCTTGGGCGATCATCGCTTCGTTGACCCCGGCGTTGACCTGGATGAAATCCCCCGGCCGGTACGCCAGGTTCAAATCCCACTGCTCGAGTCGATAACCCAACGACTGGTCCGCCTCGACCGGTTGCGGTTCACCGTCACCGTGCAGCCACAGTTGGGCTTCATGGAAGGCGCAGAAATCCTTGAGGATCGTCATGTCGGCGTCGGACAGCGGCGCCATGTGCCGCAACAAAACGGCCAACTTCGATCCTGCAAATAATTCCACATGCCCGAGCGCCTGAGGTTTGCTCAAGCGCCGAAGCATTTCCGGCAAGCGGGTCATGATCGGTTGCAAGGGCTGTACCAGCACCGTGCATTCGTTGATCGCAACGATGTCCTGACTGCCCGCCGCGCGGAAACCGACTTCGAGTTTTTTCGCCTTCATGTCCCAGCGCACCGCCACTCGGGCGCGACGCCGGTAACCGAATTCCGGACCGCTCAACGGCGCGGCCCACTCTTGGGGTTCGACACCGGCGACCTTGGACAGTTGCTCGGCGAGCATGCGCTGTTTCAGGGCGAGTTGTTCGTTGTGCGGCAGATGTTGCACGCTGCAACCGCCACAGCGACCGGCATGCGGGCACGGTGCCGGGCGGCGCAGTTCGCTGGCCTGGAACACCCGTTCGGTGCGCGCCTCGACCACTTTGCCGTGGGCACCCAACACGCGTGCTTCGACTTCCTCACCGGCCAATGCGCCGATGACGAACCAGGTGCGACCTTCAAAAAACGCGATACCGCGACCGTCATTAGCCAGGCGCTCAATACTCAAGCGCTGCTTTTTGCCGGTCGGAATTTGTGGGGCCTTGCTGCCGCCGGTGGGCTGGAAGCGCAGGCCTCTCTCTTGCTTGGCCATCAGTTGGGCGCGTCGAAAATGCCGGTCGACAAGTAACGGTCGCCACGGTCGCAGATGATCGCGACGATCACCGCGTTTTCAACTTCTTTGGACAGACGCAGCATCGCTGCCACCGCACCGCCCGAGGACACTCCGCAGAAGATGCCTTCTTCGCGGGCCAGACGACGGGTCACGTCTTCGGCTTCGCTTTGCGCCATGTCGACGATTCGGTCCACGCGCTCGGCCTGGTAGATCTTCGGCAGGTATTCCTGTGGCCACCGACGGATGCCCGGAATCGCCGAGCCTTCCATCGGTTGCAGACCGATGATCTGCACGCTCTCGTTCTGCTCTTTCAAGTAGCGCGAGACGCCCATGATGGTACCGGTGGTGCCCATGGAGCTGACGAAATGGGTGATGGTGCCTTCGGTCTGACGCCAGATTTCCGGGCCGGTGGTGGTGTAGTGCGCTTCGGGGTTGTCCCCGTTGGCGAACTGATCCAGCACCTTGCCGCGGCCTTCGGCCTCCATTCGCTGGGCGAGGTCGCGGGCGCCTTCCATGCCCTCTTCCTGAGTGACCAGAATCAGCTCGGCGCCATACGCCGTCATGGCGGCTTTACGTTCGGCGCTGGAGTTGTCCGGCATGATCAGGATCATCTTGTAACCCTTGATCGCGGCGGCCATCGCCAGGGCGATCCCGGTGTTACCCGAGGTCGCTTCGATCAGCGTATCGCCGACGTGGATCTGCCCGCGCAATTCAGCGCGGGTGATCATCGACAGCGCCGGACGGTCCTTGACCGAACCCGCCGGGTTATTCCCTTCGAGCTTGAGCAAAAGGGTATTGCTGGTGGCGCCAGGCAGGCGCTGCAAACGGACCAGCGGAGTGTTGCCGACGCAATCGGCGATGGTTGGGTACTGCAAGGTCATGGCGTATTCGCAATCCAGACTGCGGGGGCGCCTATCATACCGGCAAACCTTCGCAGGCCATATCACGCAAAGTACGGTGCTTATGGTTTATGGGAATAAGGGGTTGGATCAGTACTCTTCGCCTTGTGCGACATTCAATGCGTAGAACTCATGCAACTTGGCCTGCAACAACTGTTTGTCCGGTAGCTGCACCTGGTATTCAGCGATCAGCGCTGGCGACAGGCTGCGGTTAAGGGCGTACTCGACCACCTCGTCATCCTTGCTGGCACAAAGCAACACACCAATGGCCGGGTTTTCGTGGGGTTTGCGCTCCTTGCGATCCAGCGCTTCCAGATAGAAGTTCAGCTTGCCCAGATACTCCGGTTTAAAACGACCGACCTTAAGCTCAATGGCTACAAGACAATTAAGGCCTCGGTGGTAGAACAGCAGATCCAGGGCAAAATCACACCCACCCACTTGAAGCGGATACTCGGAACCGACAAAGCAGAAATCGCGGCCGAGCTCGCTCAGGAATTCTTTGAGCCGCGCCATCAACCCTTTATGCAGATCAGTTTCGGCATGGCCGCCCGGCAGGTCGAGAAACTCGAGCATGTAGGCGTCACGGAATATCTCAAGCGCTGCCGGGTGGGCTTGTCTCAGCACTGCTGAGATTTTTGCTGGTTGGGTCACGCTTCGTTCGAACAGTGCGGTTTTGAACTGACGCTCTAGTTCGCGCTTTGACCATTTTTCCTGAACGGCCAAACGGACGTAGAACTCCCGCTCTTCCGGCCGTTTACTCTGGCTGAAAATGATCAGGTTGTGCGACCAGGACAATTGTCGCACCAGTGGTGCGACTTTCTCTTCAGCATGATAAGTCTCATAGAATTGTCGCATCCGGAACAAATTCGACCGGGTAAACCCGCGCAACCCCGGTTGAGTCTGAGCCAGATGCTCAGCCAGTTGGCTGACCACAGAATCGCCCCACTCAGCTTGTTCCAGCTTGCGACTGATGTAAGCACCCACCTGCCAATACAGCTCGATCAACTGGGTATTCACCGCCTGTATGGCTTGCTGCTTGGCACTTTGAATCAGCGCAAGCACTTCATTGAAACGGTCGTCGGCTGCGTTGCCGGAGATGCTGGATACATTCATGCCGAACTCCTGGAGGACGAGGAAAAACGCGAGTCTATTCCGTCAAGTCAGGCTTAAGGTGTCGGTGATACCCTTTAGGAAAGGTCGTACAAAATAACGGGAACGCTCCGGCAAACTCAGAACGGTGGTGCAGGAGAGGGCCTCTTCGCGAGCAGGCTCGCTCCCACAGGGTTAAGGGTTGATCACACCATTTGTGACCGACACACATCCACTGTGGGAGCGGGCTTGCCCGCGAAAGCGTCATCACTGACGCCATCAATATCAGCCACCAACCGCATATTCAGCCGCAATCCCTGCCCGGTGTTCTCAGCCCAAAGCGCCCCGCCCTGGCGCTGCATCGCATTCCTGGCAATGCTCAACCCCAAGCCAAATCCACCATCCCCCGGCCGCGATCCATCAAGCCGGATGAACGGCGAGAAGATCCACTCAAGATCCGCCCCAGCCACCCCGCCACCCTCATCCTCCAGCCACACATGCCAGAAATCGCCATCACGCTGCCCACCCAGACGCACCACGCCGCCCTGCGGTGAATGACGAATGGCATTGCGCAGGATGTTTTCCAGCGCCTGAGCCAACGTATTGAGATGGCCGCGTACCCAGCAGGACGAATCCACCGCACACTGCAACTGGCTCGCCGGCCAGCCACTTTCATAGCAGGCATTTTCCGTGAGCATTTCCCACAACGCCTGAATCTGGATCGATTCGTCGGGCAGCGGCGCGCGGTCGGTGTCGAGCCAGGCCAGTTGCAGGGTGTCTTCCACCAGACGCTGCATGCCATCGACCTCTCGGCCAATGCGCTCGCGCAATTGCGTCAACCCCTGCTCGCTTTCGCTGGCCACCCGCAGGCGACTCAGTGGCGTGCGCAATTCGTGGGACAGGTCGCGCAGCAGTTGTTGTTGCAGGGCCACCGTGCTTTGCAGACGCTCGGACATGTGATCGAAGGCCCGGCCCAGTTCACCCAGCTCATCCGGGAGATGGGTGATGCGGCTCGACAACCGCACGTTCAACTGGTCGGCACGCCAGGCATTGGCCTGTTCGCGCAGACTGTTCAAAGGCACCACCAGTAACCGATACAGACCGACGCACAGCAGCAAGGTGAACAATCCGGGAATCACCCCGTTGGTGATCACCCGCCAGAACACCCGGTAACGGCCAGGCACGAAACGCTGGGGCAGTTCGATCACCAGACTGCCGGCGGACGGATCGTTGGGAAAAGGCACTCTCAACCACGGCAAACCTTTGGTATGGCGACTCGTCGGCCAATCCAGACCGCGTAAAAAGGTCAGGCGCTGGGTTTCTTTTTCCGTCAGCGGGTAACTGCTCAATGACTGCAAATCGCCGCCAATCACACCGACCCATGTCGACTCGCGATGGCCGACGCTCTGCAACCAAGCATCGATGCCCGCACTCTGGCGCTCATTCCACACCTGCTCGGCCTCGGCTGCGTAGCGCATCAGCGTGCCCCGTGCCTCGTCGGACAGGAACAGGTTTTTCTTTTCCATGTAGCGCCCCCAGGACCAACTGAGCCAGATCATCAGCAGACAGAACGCCACCAACAAACACGCCAGTTTCCAGAACAGCGAATGTCTGCCCGGCAGGTCAGTCCACTTCATCGACAGCACTCAATACGTAACCCTTGCCCCACACCGTGCGCACTTCGCGCTCGAGGTAACCGACAGCCTTGAGCTTGCGGCGGATCTGACTGATATGCATGTCGAGGCTGCGGTCATGGGGCGCGTAACCGCGCTGCAGTACATGTTGATAAAGGAAGGCTTTGCTCAGGACTTCATCGCCGCTGCGGTTCAGCGTTTCCAGCAACCGGTACTCGCTGCGGGTCAGGCCGCCAGCGTGTTCGCCATAAAAGACATCACAGCATTCATCGTCGAAACGCAGGCTGTCCGCCGAAGAGGCAATCGGTGCCGGCGCTGGCCGGCGGTCGAGCGCGACGCGCCGCAGGATCGCTTCGATGCGCACCCGCAACTCGACCATGCTGAAGGGTTTGGGCAGGTAATCATCGGCGCCCAGCCGAAAACCACTGATGCGATCCGCCTCGGCACCGAGCGCCGACATCAGCACCACCGGAGTGGAATGGCTCTGGCGCAACTGCGTCAGTACGTTCAGCCCGTCCAAGCCCGGCAGCAGAATATCCATCAGCACCACATCGAAGGCTTGCTGGCGGGCGATGGTCAAGCCTTCCAGACCGTTCTGGCACCACGTCACCTGAAAACCGCAACGTCCCAGGTGCTCATGAACATAAGCACCGAGTACGAGGTCGTCTTCTATAGACAGGATACGAGGATGGCCAGCAGCGATGGGAGTCATGACTATCTGCAAATAATTCTCAGTTGGCGATTATTCAAGATTGCCTCGCTGCGGGCAACACAAGGTTTGCCCGTGAGGTAAAAGTGGGGATCCAGCCGACGAATGCCGACATCAATTTTACGAAGATTGCCCGCCTGCAAATCGCTACACTGCGCAGGTGGCGCGTGCTGGACGTACGTGCAGGTCATTAAATAGCTGGATGCAGGAGAGATGCGTGCTCAAGAAACTGGGAATTAAAGGCCGCGTGCTATTGCTGACCCTGTTGCCGACCAGTCTGATGGCCTTGGTTCTGGGCGGCTATTTCACCTGGATGCAGCAATCCGACCTGCAAACCCAGCTCATGCAGCGTGGCGAGATGATCGCCGAACAACTGGCGCCCCTGGTGGCCCCGGCCATGGGCCACAAGAACACCGAGCTTTTGGAACGCATTGCCACCCAATCGCTGGAACAACCGGACGTTCGCGCCGTTTCGTTCCTCGCGCCCGACCGCGCCCTGTTGGCCCATGCCGGCCCGACCATGCTCAATCAGGCGCCGATCGGCAACAGTTCGCAGATGCTGCGCCGCAGCGGCAATGACGCGACGCGTTACTTGCTGCCGGTGTTCGGCAAGCACCGCAATCTGGCGGGTGACTTGATTCCCGAAGAAGCCGAGCGCCTGCTGGGTTGGGTAGAACTCGAACTGTCCCACAACGGCATGCTGCTGCGTGGTTATCGCAGCCTGTTCGCCAGCCTGTTGCTGATCGGCGCAGGCCTGGCCGGTGCGGCGTTGCTGGCGTTGCGCATGGGCCGGACCATCAATCGGCCGCTTAGCCAGATCAAGCACGCGGTGGCCCAACTCAAGGACGGTCATCTGGAAACCCGCCTGCCGCCCCTCGGCAGCCAGGAGCTGGACACACTGGCGTCCGGCATCAACCGCATGGCCGGCACCCTGCAGAACGCGCAGGAAGAATTGCAGCACAGCATCGACCAGGCCACCGAAGACGTGCGTCAGAACCTGGAAACCATCGAGATCCAGAACATCGAACTGGACCTGGCGCGCAAGGAAGCCCTTGAAGCCAGCCGGATCAAATCCGAGTTCCTGGCCAACATGAGTCATGAAATCCGCACGCCGCTCAACGGCATTCTCGGCTTCACGCATCTGCTGCAAAAAAGCGAGCTGACCCCGCGCCAGCTCGACTACCTGGGCACCATCGAAAAGTCCGCCGACAGCCTGCTGGGGATCATCAACGAGATTCTCGACTTCTCGAAAATCGAGGCCGGCAAACTGGTGCTTGACCATATTCCGTTCAACTTACGCGACCTGCTCCAGGACACGTTGACCATCCTCGCCCCGGCCGCCCACGCCAAGCAGCTGGAGCTGGTGAGCCTGGTTTATCGCGATACGCCGCTGTCGCTGGTGGGTGACCCGCTGCGGCTCAAGCAGATTCTCACCAACCTGGTCAGCAATGCGATCAAGTTCACCCGCGAAGGCACCATCGTCGCCCGGGCCATGCTCGAGGAAGAGCACGAAGACAGCGTGCAACTGCGCATCAGCATTCAGGACACCGGCATCGGGCTATCGAACCAGGACGTGCGGGCCTTGTTCCAGGCCTTCAGCCAGGCCGACAACTCGCTGTCGCGGCAACCCGGCGGCACCGGTCTGGGGTTGGTGATTTCCAAACGTCTGATCGAACAGATGGGCGGCGAGATCGGTGTCGACAGTACCCCCGGTGAAGGCTCGGAATTCTGGATCAGCCTGAGCCTGCCCAAAACCCGCGACGACGCCGAAGACCTGCCCGGCCCGCCGTTGCTCGGGCGTCGGGTGGCAGTGCTGGAAAATCACGAACTGGCCCATCAGGCATTGCAGCATCAACTGGAAGACTGTGGCCTCGAAGTTACTCCGTTCAATACATTGGAAAGCCTGACCAATGGCGTGACCGGCGCGCATCAGACCGATCAGGCGATCGACCTGGCGGTGCTCGGCATCACCAGCAACGACATGCCGCCAGAGCGCCTCAACCAGCACATTTGGGACCTCGAACACCTGGGCTGCAAGGTGCTGGTGTTGTGCCCGACCACCGAACAGACGCTGTTCCACCTCTCGGTGCCTAATCCGCACAGCCAGCTCCAGGCCAAACCGGCCTGCACCCGCAAGCTGCGGCGGGCCTTGTCCGACCTGGTCAACCCGCGTCAGCACCGCAGCGAACCTGGAGAACCGGTGTCCAGCCGTGCGCCAAAAGTGCTTTGCGTCGACGACAACCCTGCCAACTTGCTGCTGGTGCAAACCCTGCTCGAAGACATGGGCGCCAAAGTCCTCGCGGTGGAAAGCGGTTACGCGGCGGTCAAGGCGGTGCAGACCGAAACCTTCGACCTGGTGCTGATGGACGTTCAGATGCCCGGTATGGACGGGCGGCAAAGCACCGAAGCGATTCGCCAGTGGGAAAGTGAACGGCATTGCACGCCGCTGCCGATCGTTGCCCTCACCGCTCACGCCATGGCCAACGAAAAGCGTGCGCTGCTGCAAAGCGGCATGGACGACTACCTGACCAAACCGATCAGCGAACGGCAACTGGCCCAGGTGGTGCTGAAGTGGACCGGCCTGGCGCTGCGCAATCATGGGCCGGAGCGCTCCAGCGACAGCCACGGTGGTAGCCATGAGTTGCAGGTGCTCGATCACGAAGAAGGTTTGCGCCTGGCCGCCGGCAAGGCTGATCTGGCGGCGGACATGCTGGCAATGCTGCTGGCGTCGCTGGAAGCCGACCGCGAGGCGATTCGCTTCGCCCGGGAAACCAACGACCAGAACGCCCTGATCGAGCGCGTCCATCGCCTGCACGGTGCGACCCGCTATTGCGGCGTCCCGCAACTGCGCGCTGCCTGCCAGCGCAGCGAAACCCTGCTCAAGCAACAGGACCCGAAAGCTCCCAGCGCGCTGGAAGACCTCGACCGGGCCATCAATCGCCTGGCGGCCCATGCCCGTATAAATGCTTGATGAATACCTGTAGCAGCTGGCGAAGCCTGCGTCCGACGGCGAAGCCGTCGTAAAATCAGCCGATGCGGTCTTTCAGGTAAACCGCGTTTGCCGGATTTACGACGACTGCGGTCGAGCGCGACCCCGGACCGAACGCAGGCTTCGCCAGCTGCTACATAAAGCGTGACCGAGTCAAATGGAGGACCGCATGCGCACGATTCTTTTCAGCAGCCAGACCTACGACCGCGACAGTTTTCTCAGTGCCGAGCTACCGGCCGGCATTGAACTGCACTTTCAATCGGCGCGACTGAGTCTTGATACGGTAGCGCTGGCCGAGCATCACGAAGTGGTCTGTGCCTTCATTAATGATGACCTCAGCGCGCCGGTGCTCGAACGCCTGGCCGCGGGCGGCACACGCCTGATCGCCCTGCGCTCGGCCGGTTACAACCATGTCGATCTGGCAGTGGCAAAGCGCCTGGGGCTGGCGATTGCGCGCGTCCCGGCCTACTCGCCCCACGCGGTGGCGGAACATGCGGTGGCGCTGATCCTGGCGCTCAACCGGCGCCTGCACCGCGCCTACAACCGCACGCGCGAAGGGGATTTCAGCCTGCACGGACTGACCGGCTTCGACCTCGTGGGCAAGACCGTCGGCGTGGTCGGCACCGGGCAGATCGGCGCGACCTTCGCGAAAATCATGAACGGCTTTGGCTGCCAATTGCTGGCGTACGACCCCTTCCCCAACCCGCAAGTCGAAGCCCTCGGCGCCCGTTACCTGAGCCTGCCGGAACTGCTGGCCGAGTCGCAGATCATCAGCCTGCACTGCCCGCTCAACGAACAAAGCAAACACTTGATCAATCGCGAGTCACTGGCGCACATGCAAGCGGGTGCGATGCTGATCAACACCGGCCGCGGTGGTCTGGTGGACACACCGGCGCTGATCGACGCGTTAAAGGACGGTCAACTGGGTTATCTGGGGCTGGATGTGTATGAAGAGGAGGCACAGCTGTTCTTCGAGGACCGTTCCGATCTGCCGCTGCAGGACGATGTGCTGGCGCGGCTGCTGACCTTTCCGAACGTGATCATCACCGCTCACCAGGCCTTCCTGACCCGCGAAGCCCTGGGCGCGATTGCCGCGACCACCCTGCTGAACATCGCAGCCTGGGCGGCGGGTGGGCCTGCGAATCTGGTAAAGGGTGACTGAACCAGATCGAAGGTCATACGCCCGCGCCATGCTGCGCCGATGTCCGTGCTAGCATGCCGCGCATATTTGGAGGACCCATGGTCGAACACGATTTCCGCTATAGCCTGATGAACCCGCAACACACCCTCACCGAATGCCGCGCCCTTGTGCCGGGGCGTTATCAAGTCACCGGCAACGGCGGCTCGATTCGTAACAACGACGTGCTGGTAGTGACCCTCAAAGGCGCCAAGGACTTGTCCATGCGCCTGACCGTCGAAACGGTTCGCCACTTGATCAATCCGCCAGGCCAATGGGTCGCGGTGGCCAGTGGTCCGGTGTTCGGTGAACTGGCGATCCACACCTGGAAAGTGAACTGCGACAGCTGCGCCAAAGAGCTGAACTTCGAGTTTGCGGTCGACGCCAAGCTGGGCAACAAGGCTGAAAAGCCTGCTGCCACCGCACGGATCGCCGAACTGGGCTGGACCACGGTTGGCGAGAAGCACCTGTGCCCGAAATGCCAGGAGCCCGCGTGATGAAACGCCTCGCTCTGACCGCAATGGTTGGCGCCAGCCTGCTGGGCTGCGCCGCCGAGCCGGTGCAATTGCAACACAACCGCAGCTACATTCTGGAGTGGATTGGCGAACGTCCGTTGATGGATTACAGCCACCTGACCGTCACCCTCGGTGAAGATGGTCGGGCCTACGGCAACGGCGGCTGCAACCACTGGTTCGCGCCGTACACCCTGGAAGGCGACAAGCTGAGCTTCGGCAAGGTTGGCAGCACCCGCAAACTGTGTGCACCGGCGCTGATGGAGCAGGAAAAGCGTTTCCTCCAGGCGTTGGAAAACGTTCAGCGCTGGGACGTCTCGCCGATCGACCAGATGCGCTTCTGGCCGGCCGAAGGCAAGCCGCTGCGTTGGTGGCTTGAAGAGGGTTGATCATCAGCCCCGAAAAGATCGCAGCCTCGCCAAGGCTCGACAGCTCCTACATGGATTACCGAACACCCTGTAGGAGCTGTCGAGCCTTGGCGAGGCTGCGATCTTTTGCTTCTAGTTCTTGGCCTGCAACGCCTCAAGCTTCGCCATCACCCCCGCCGCCGTCTGCTCGCCCATCAACTGCTCCCTTACCTTGCCCTTGTTATCGATGATGTAAGTCACCGGCAACGCCTCACTGCGCGGCAACTCAAAAAGATCGGCCGGATCAGAAGCCAGCACGGTGAACTTGATGCCCAGTTTTTCACTGGCGCTTTTCAGCTCTTCACCCTGCACATTGTCGAAGTTGACCCCGAACACACCAATCTTCTTGTCCTTGAGCTGATCGGACAAGGTGTTCAGTTCCGGGATCTCGGTGCGGCACGGCCCGCACCATTCAGCCCAGTAATTGAGCACCAGCCATTGTTTGTCCAGACGTTCGGCGGCGACTTTCTGGCCGCTCTGGTCGATGCCATAGTCGTTACCACAGCCCCCCAGCAATAACGTACCGATGATCGCCAATGCCGCTGCCAGTCGCCTAGTCATGTCGTATTCCTTGTTCAAAATTGAATGCGCCTGCGACCCATCGCCTCCCAAGGTTCTGGATTACGCGCTGCACAGTTAGAATAGCCGTCACCTTACGCAAGATGCGAACCGCACATGACCGATCTGACGCTTTATCACAACCCGCGCTGCTCGAAATCCCGCGGTGCGCTCGAACTGCTCGAAGCCCGTGGCCTGACCGCAACGGTGGTCCGCTACCTGGACACCCCGCTGGACGCTGCGCAAATCCAGAGCCTGCTGACCAAGCTCGGCATCAGCGCCCGGCAACTGCTGCGCACCGGTGAGGACGAGTACAAAACCCTCAACCTGGCCGACAACAGCCTGAGCGAGGCGCAATTGATCGCCGCCATCGCCGCCAACCCGAAACTCATGGAGCGACCGATTCTGGAAGTCGGCGACAAAGCCATCATCGGCCGTCCGCCGGAGAATGTGCTGGAGTTGCTGCCGTGAGTGCGCCGTACATTCTGGTTCTGTATTACAGCCGCAGCGGCTCGACCAATGAAATGGCCCGGCAGATTGCCCGTGGCGTCGAGCAGTCCGGGATGGAAGCGCGCCTGCGCACGGTGCCGCCGATTTCCACCGAGTGCGAAGCCGTGTCACCCGATATTCCGGACGAAGGCGCGCTGTACGCCAGCCTCGACGATTTGAAGAACTGCGCGGGCCTGGCCATGGGCAGCCCGACCCGGTTCGGCAACATGGCGGCGCCGCTCAAGTACTTCCTCGACGGCACCAGCAACTTGTGGCTGACCGGCGCGCTGGTGGGCAAGCCGGCTGGCGTTTTCACCTCCACCGCGAGCCTGCACGGCGGCCAGGAAACCACGCTGCTGTCGATGATGTTGCCGTTGCTGCACCACGGCATGCTGATCACCGGCCTGCCGTACAGCGAATCGGCTCTGCTGGAAACCCGTGGCGGCGGCACGCCTTACGGCGCCAGCCATCACGCCGGGGCCGATGGTAAAAGCGGTTTGAATGAACATGAAGTCGCGCTGTGTCGGGCCTTGGGCCTGCGCCTGGCGAAGACTGCACAGAAACTGGGGAACTGACGTGGCCAAGAAGCCGAAGATTCTGCCCTCCATCGAGTGGCTCGAACCAAGGGTCCGGGCGATGCGTGTCATCAGTCTGCTGTGCTACTTCGGTTTGGTGGGTTTGCTGTGCGCCTACTACCTGGTGGTCGCCGACCTGCACGGCGCCCGGCCGTGGGTGATTCTGCTGATCGAACTGGTGCCACTGCTGTTGCTGGCGCCGGGGATGATTATCGGCAGCGCGCGCGGGCATTCATGGATGTGTTTTGTGGTGAACCTGTATTTCATCAAGGGCGCATTGGCGGCGTATGACCCGAACCGGCAGCTGTTTGGTTTGCTCGAAATGGGCGCGAGCCTGGCGGTGTTCTGCTCGGCGCTGTTGTATGTGCGGTGGCGGTTTCAGTTGAACCGCAAGTTGGCGGGTGAAGGCGAAACCTCCGCCGCCTGACACACCGCCATCGCGAGCAGGCTCGCTCCCACAAGGACAGCGTGAACCCTGTGGGAGCGAGCCTGCTCGCGAAGGGAGCGACTCGGTGTTAATGATTCACTGTGTAGGCGAGCATCATCGAAATCTGGCTCATCGGCCGCCCACCACTTTCTTCATGCCACTGGTTGAACACGCCCTGCACCGTGGCCAGGTCTCGCAGACTGGTCGGCACCTTGTCGACGATCTTCTGCGCATTCAACGCCGCGACCACGTCGTAGCTCGGCACAAACGTATCCTTGCCCACCATCCGCAAGAACCGCGGTGCCGACAACCCGCCCAATTGATGACCGCGCTTTTTCAGGCAGGTCCACAACCCAACGATATCCGTGACCGGCCAATCGGCGATCAACGCGCCGAAGCTGCCCTTCTCATGCGCCACATCCAGAATGAACTGCGCGTTGCGCGGCACGCTCTTGAGTTTGCCCAGGTGACGAATGATCCGCGCGTCCTGCATCAGACGCTCAAGGTGTTCGGCACTCATCAGCACGACTTTCTCAGGGTCGAACTTGAAGAACACTTCTTCGAACGCCGGCCATTTGGCGTCCACCAGACTGTGCTTGAGCCCGGCGCGGAAGACGCGCAGCGCCATGGTCGAGAGGTAGCGGTCGTCGCTGATCTTGCGCAATTGCGCCGGGGTTTTCGGAACGGGCAGATGGGCTTCCAGTTCAGCCGCTGAACCGAAGCGGTTCAGACAGTATTCGTGCAGCCACTTGTAATCGCGCATGCCCTCTCCTGATGAGTAAGTGAATAGACTCATGTGGGAGCCAGCCTGCTGGCGATAGCGGCGGGTCAGTCAACAATGATGTGCCTGACCCACCGCTATCGCCAGCAGGCTGGCTCCCACAGTGATTGTGTTTAGAGGTTTACAACATTGACGAAGCGCGAAGCCGCCGTTTCGTCGATCTTGAGGCTGGTGAAGTCGAACAGGTTGCGGTCCGCCAGCTGCGACGGGATCACGTTCTGCAAGCTTCTGAAGATGCTTTCGGTCCGGCCTGGCGTCTTGCGTTCCCATTCCTGAAGCATGTCCTTGACCACCTGACGTTGCAGGTTTTCCTGAGAACCGCAGAGGTTGCACGGGATGATCGGGAATTGCTTGAAGTCCGAGTAGGCCTGAATGTCTTTTTCGTTGCAGTAGGCTAGCGGGCGGATCACCACGTTGCGGCCATCGTCGGCGCGCAGCTTCGGCGGCATGGCTTTGAGCGAACCGTTGAAGAACATGTTCAGGAAAAAGGTCTCGACGATGTCGTCGCGGTGATGACCGAGGGCCATCTTGGTCGCGCCGATTTCGTCGGCGAAGGTGTAGAGCGTGCCGCGACGCAGGCGCGAGCACAGCGAACAGGTGGTCTTGCCTTCCGGGATCAGCTCTTTGACCACCGAATAGGTGTCTTTCTCGACGATGTGGTACTCGATGCCCAACTCTTTGAGGTAGGCCGGCAGCACGTGTTCAGGGAAACCCGGCTGTTTCTGGTCCATGTTCACGGCCACGATCTCGAACTTGATCGGGGCGACCTTCTGCAAGTGCATCAGCACATCGAGCAGGGTGTAGCTGTCCTTGCCACCGGACAGGCAGACCATGACCTTGTCGCCGCCTTCAATCATGTTGAAATCGGCAACAGCCTCACCGGCCTGGCGGCGAAGGCGCTTTTGCAGTTTGTTCTGGTTGACCGTAAGAGTGCCCATGACGCGAAATCCGTGAGGTGTGACGAAAGGTCGGCATTTTACGCAAATCGCCGGTAGATCAAAAGATCGCAGCCTGCGGCAGCTCCTACAAGTCATAACCGCGATTAAGCCTGGGGTTTACAGCGCAATTTGCTCTAAAGCCCTGCAACCTGCGTCGTTAAGACCTTTCTATACTGCGACATAAGGTCGCACACATATCCAGACCTTTCCTTACTCGGCCACTTTGGCCCGTAGGCGCTCCGCTGGGGGGCGACGGTAAAAATAAGAGGAGTGACTGGCATGATCCATCACGTAGTGGGGCTCTTCACCCACCCTGACCAAGAATGGAAAGAGATCCGTGGCGACCAGGAGGAAAGCATCAGCCACATGTATCTCACTCATACCCTGATTCTGGCGGCGATCCCTGCGGTGTCGGCGTTTATCGGCACCACTCAGGTCGGCTGGGTCATTGGCAGTCGCGCACCGGTGATGCTGACGGTGGAAAGCGCGATTTGGATGACGGTCATGTCGTACCTGGCGATGCTCGGCGGTGTGGCGGTAATGGGCGCGTTCATCCACTGGATGGCTCGCACCTATGACGCCAACCCGAGCCTGGCACGCTGCGTTGCCTTTGCGACCTACACCGCGACACCGCTGTTTATCGGCGGTCTGGCGGCGCTGTACCCACACATGTGGCTTGGGATGATCGTCGGCACCGCGGCCATCTGCTACACGGTGTACCTGCTGTATGTGGGGCTACCCACTTTCATGAACATTCCATCAGACGAGGGATTTCTGTTTTCGAGTTCGGTGCTTGCGGTAGGCCTGGTGGTGCTGGTGGCCATCATGGCGTTCACGGTAATTGTTTGGGGACTCGGCGTGGGGCCGGTCTATACGAACTAGCAACACATCACCCAAAAACAAGATCTGCCAACACAGGCCGCCGCAAGGCGGCCTTCTAATGCTCAAGGATAGAAAACGGTGACGACCATTCGGCGCCTCGGCGATTCGCAACTCTCGAGGGTTGCGGCATACTCGACGTCTCTGGAGATCCATCAAGCATGCCCGAGCAACTCAATACCCGCGTCGAAGACTGTTACCAACTAGCCGAATCCTTTTTCAAACGACCTTTCAAACGCCCCGTGGTGAGCCTCAAGCTGCGCGGGCAAAAAGCCGGTGTCGCGCATTTGCACGAGAACCTGCTGCGCTTCAATCCGCAGCTGTACCGGGAAAACACCGAAGACTTCCTCAAGCAGACCGTGGCCCACGAGGTTGCACACCTGATCGCCCATCAACTGTTCGGCGACCGCATCCAGCCGCATGGCGAAGAGTGGCAACTGATCATGCGCGGCGTGTACGAGCTGCCACCCAATCGCTGCCACACCTATGACGTCAAACGCCGTAGCGTGACCCGCTATATCTATAAATGCCCGTGTGCGGACAGTGACTTCCCGTTTTCCGCCCAGCGCCATGGTTTGGTGCGGCAAGGGCGGCGTTATTTGTGTCGGCGGTGTCGTAGCACGTTGGTGTTCAGTGGGGAAATGCGGGTCGAGTAGCAAGATTTGTGGTGTTTTTGCCGACTTCTTCGCGAGCAGGCTCGCTCCCACTGGGGATCTCCTGCGTGACACAAATCCAATGTGGGAGCGAGCCTGCTCGCGAAGGCGTCTGATCAGACGCTACACAACCACCTTGGTACGGCGCAATTCTGCAATCCGCTCAGCACTAAACCCCAACTCCCCCAACACCTGATCCGTATGCTGCCCCAACACCGCACCAATATGCCGCGGCTCCGGCAACCCCTCTGAAAACTTCAACGGACAGGCCATTTGCGGCTGCGTAGAACCATCCCCACGCGGCACCTTCGTCACCAACTCCCGCGCCTGCAACTGCGGATGCTGCACCGCCTCGCCCAAACTCAGCACCGGCTCGACACACGCATCGACCCCGGCAAACAACTCGTACAGCTGCGCAAAGTCATGCTTTTCGAATTCGGCTTTCAACTCATTCTTCAGCGCCTGTTGCTCGGCGGGTTTGGGCGACAGGCCCTTGGCCGCCAGTTCCGGCCGCCCCAGCGCACTACACAGTTGCTGCATGAAGGCCGGTTCCAGACTGCCCACCGATAACCAGCGCCCGTCCCGCGAGCGGTAATAGTCGTAGAAGCTGCCACCGTTGAGCATCTGATCCTCCCTGCCCGGCTCCACGCCACAGGCCAGATACCCGGCGCCGGCCATGGCGTTCAGGCTGAACACACAGTCAGTCATGCTCACATCCAGATGCTGCCCCTGCCCGGTTTGCTGTCGGGCGATGACCGCCGCCAGCAGCCCGATCACCCCGTGCAACGAGCCACCGGCGATATCCGCCACTTGCATACCCAACGGCAGCGGTCCGCTGTCGGCGCGGCCGGTGTAGCTCGTCAGCCCCGCCAGCGCCAGGTAGTTGATGTCGTGGCCGGCGCGGTCCTTGTAGGGGCCGGTCTGGCCGTAACCGGTGATCGACACGTAGATCAGTTTCGGATTGATCGCCTTCAAGGCTTCATAACCCAGGCCCAATCGTTCCATCACGCCGGGGCGGAACTGCTCCAGCACAATGTCGTGGTCCTGCAGCAACTGCTTGATCACCTCCAGCGCCTCAGGCTGCTTGAGGTCCAGCGCCAGGCTGCGCTTGTTGCGATTGAGGTAGGCGTGGCTGGCGGAGACGCCCTGATCGTGAGGCGGCAATACCCGCAGCAGGTCCATGCGCGTTGGCGATTCGATGCGCAGCACCTCGGCACCCATGTCTGCCAGCAACAACGAGGCGAACGGCCCCGGCAGCAGTGTCGAGAAATCCAGAACCTTGAGTGATGCCAGTGGACCGAGCATGGGCGTTCTCCGTAAACGATGTTCCCAGACTAGGCAGCCGACGGCATTGCAGCAATCACCTTATGCGTCAGATGCGCTGACCGTTACGCTCAAATCGCAGGCATGAAAAAACCCGCCGAAGCGGGTTTTTTCAGTGCAGCCGTCTTACTTGACGTTGCTTGGGGTTGGGCCTTCGGCCACACCCAGGTCGTCTTCTTCACGCTCGTCGGAGATACCGCGACCGCCGGAAGCGAGCTCGACTTGCAGCTTGTCTTCGTCCAGCTCTTTCACCCACTTGGCCACGACCAGGGTCGCAACAGCATTACCAACAAGGTTGGTCAGCGCACGGGCTTCGGACATGAAGCGGTCGATACCGAGGATCAGCGCCAGACCGGCCACCGGCAGAGTACCTACGGCCGACAGGGTGGCCGCCAACACGATGAAGCCACTGCCGGTCACGCCCGCAGCACCTTTGGAGGACAGCAACAGCACCAGCAGCAGAGTGATCTGGTGGGTGAGGTCCATTGGGGTATCAGTCGCCTGAGCGATGAACACAGCAGCCATGGTCAGGTAGATCGACGTACCGTCGAGGTTGAACGAGTAACCCGTCGGGATCACCAGACCCACTACCGATTTATCCGCACCCAGGCGTTCCATCTTGATCAGCATGCGTGGCAGCGCGGATTCCGAAGAGGAAGTGCCCAGCACGATCAGCAGTTCTTCACGGATGTAGCGGATCAGCTTGAGTACGCTGAAACCGTGCGCGCGGCAGATGGCGCCCAGTACCAGGACCACAAACAGGATGCAGGTGATGTAGAAGCAGATCATCAGCTGACCCAGCTGCACCAGCGAGCCGACACCGTAGGCACCGATGGTGAAGGCCATCGCACCGAACGCGCCGACTGGAGCGAGCTTCATGATCATGTTGATGATGTTGAACATCACGTGAGCGAAGCGATCGATGAAGTCCAGCACCGGTTTGCCGTAGGCACCCAGGCGATGCAGGGCGAAACCGAAGATCACCGAGAACATCAGCACTTGCAGGATGTCGCCGTTGGCGAAGGCGCCGACGATGGTGTTCGGGATCACGTTGAGGACAAAGGCGATGATGCTCTGGTCTTTACCGGCCGAGATGAAGCCCGCGATTTTGCTGGTGTCCAGAGTCGTCACGTCGATGTGCATGCCGGCGCCCGGTTGCACGACGTTGACCACGACCAGACCGATCAGCAAGGCAATGGTGGAAACGATTTCGAAGTACAGCAGCGCATAGCCGCCGGTTTTGCCGACCGACTTCATGTTCTGCATGCCGGCGATACCGCTGACGACCGTACAGAAGATGATTGGCGCGATGACCATTTTGATCAGTTTGATGAACCCGTCACCCAGCGGCTTGAGGGCTACACCGGTCTGCGGGTAGAAGTGACCGAGCAGGATGCCGATGGCAATAGCAACGATCACCTGGAAATACAGGGATTTATACAGTGGCTGACGAGTCGTCATTGCAAAGTTCCTCAAGAGTGCCCCAGTAACAACATCCATCTGTTGTCCCTGACACCTCAATTGCGAACCCTCCTGCACTGGAGGGATTTGTTTTGTCGAGCTGCACGATGGCAGACCTCTGCGGCTTGTATCGCAAGGCCCGTGCCACCTTCGTCAAATCGCCAGCAAGCCTTTTGACATCAAGGGTTGCAGGTTTTTCTTTGTCACCAAACGGTTACGGCAAAGTGGCGGATTTCCGCCCATCGACCAAACCGCGTCCTACAATTTGGCGGATATCCGCCTTGTTCACCCTCGGCCACCACAGCTACCATCCGCCGTTCAATGGACGGACTTGCCCTCTATGCGCGAACGCACCATCGCCAGCCATTTCGCCCGCGCCGCCCTCGGTGGCGCGCGTCGGCGTGGCTACGACTATTCAAGTCTGTTGCAGCAACTGGGGATCAGCCCCGAGTTGCTTGAGGAGCCGCGCGCCCGAATCGCACCCGAGCAGTTCGCTCGATTGATCCAGGGGCTGTGGCTGGCCTTGGACGACGAATACCTGGGCTTCGGACAGGCGCCGAGCAAACCCGGCAGCTTCGCGATGATGTGCCATGCGGTGATCCACTGCCGCAATCTGGAGAAAGCACTCCACCGCGGCCTATTGTTTTACAGCTTATTCCCCGACAGCCCGCGTCTGACCCTGACCCGCGAAGACGACATGATCCGCCTCAGCCTCGACGATTCGCAGTTCCGCGACCCCGACCACTTCCTCACCGAGAGCCAGCTGATGGTGTGGCATCGACTCGGCAGCTGGCTGATCGGCCAGCGCATTCGGCTGGAACAGGCGACGTTCAGCTACCCGAAACCCGAGCACGGCGCCGAATACGATTTGCTGTTCCCCTGCCCGATGGAGTTTTCCACGACTCAGAGCAGCCTGCTGTTTCACAGTCGCTACCTGAACATGCCGCTGTTGCAGGACGAACGGACACTCAAACATTTCCTCGAACGCTCTCCCGCCGACCTGTTGTCGCGCCCGGACGACGGCGACAGTTTGAGCAGCCAGTTGCGCCGGTTGCTCAGCCGCGACAGTTCACGCTGGCCGGACCTGGAAGCAGTGGCCGCGAACTTGCACATCAGCCCGCAGACCTTGCGGCGGCATTTGCGGGAAGAAGGGTCGAGTTTTCAGGAATTGAAGGATCAGCTGCGGCGGGACATCGCGATTTATCACCTGGGGCGGGCGGATTTGTCGTTGCAGCAGATTGCCGAGCAACTGGGGTTTTCCGAGCCTTCGGCGTTTCACCGGGCGTTCAAGAAGTGGACCGGGTTGACGCCCGGGGCTTACCGCGCGCAAGAGAACTGAGTTCTTGCGCTGGTTTTTCGGGCGTAGCCACTGACCCCATCGCGAGCAAGCTCGCTCCCACATTTAACCTTCAGTGAACACAGCATTTGTGTACGACAGAAATAAAAAGTGGGAGCGAGCTTGCTCGCGATGAGGCCCTAAAGAACACCGCATAGCTCTTGCAACCAGCAATGCTTTTGTGGCGTTCCGACAAGCCCCCTCGCCACAGGTCCACGCTAGCCTTGCGGATCGATGTTATCCAGCGCCCGATTTACCGCCAGCTCCCCCAGCATGATGATCTGCGCAATACCCAACAGCGAATTGCGACTCGGCCCCTCCATATGATCCGCCAGGTCCATGGTCATGACATTGGCCGAGGCCAGCGACTCGCACGCGTGGGCCAGCAGGGTTTCGGTATCGAGCTCCGGGTTGACGATGAACATGGTGCCGGGTGTGCGCGGGGAGGCTTTGATGTGGGCGGCCGGGTTGAGGTAGTAATCGAGGGCGCGGTCGGCGGCTTCGTTGAGTATTTTGGAATCGGGGGTTTCGTGCGGGCAAACCGTGTCGGTTTCCGGGGGGTTGGGTGTGATCTTGAACATTTGAGCTCCTAGAGTGATGGAGCCGCAACGTATCGCTGCTAAACGAAAAAGGGGTGGCGGCTGTACGCGGGTTAGCAGACCAGGACTCTAGAACCCGGCGCACCGAAGTGCCCCACGCAAAGCCGCCATAACATCAGGGAGACGATAGAGCCCCAGACCCAAGGCGCACAAGCCGGCGGATTCTGGCGTAGACGTAGGCAGCGGCGCAAGGATGTGTAGCCTGAGTGAGTGTCTGGAGATGTGTTTTAAACACCGCTGTTTATAGGTCTTATCTGCACGTTTTGTAGTGAATGGGCCGGCCTCTTCGCGGGCAAGCCCGCTCCCACAGGTTTCGAGTCCGAACACAAAATTTGTGTACGACATAGCCCACTGTGGGAGCGGGCTTGCCCGCGAAGAGGCCCGTAAGAACACCATCAAACCACCGGAAAATGAATCCGGAACGCCGCCCCACCCATCGGCGAATCCCCCAGCGTCAACTTGGCGCTGTAGCTCTCGATAATGTCCTTGACCACCGCCAACCCAATCCCCTGCCCCGGATGCTGGCGATCCAGCCGCTCTCCCCTTTGCAGAATCCGCGCTCGCTGATCCGGTGGCACACCCGGCCCGTCATCCTCAACGCACAACTCAACCCCGCCAAGGCTTTCACTCACGCTGATGCGCACTTCGCCGAGGCACAGGCGATAGGCGTTTTCCAGCAGGTTGCCCATCATTTCCAGCAAGGCGCCCTGTTCGATCGGCACGTAACACTGTTCCGGCAGATCGAAAGCCACCCGCACGCGTTTGTCGCGGTAGACCTTGTCCAGTGTGTCGCACAGGCTTTGCAGCACCGGGCGCAGGCGTACCTGATGGCGCACAAGACCGCTTTTGCGCAGGCTGGCGCGTTGCAGTTGATAGCTGATCTGCTGGCTCATGCGTTCGATCTGGGTTTGCAGCACCCAGGCCTGATCGCGATCGGCCGGGCGCTGGGCCATGTCTTCGCTGACGCCTTGCAGCACGGTCAGCGGGGTTTTCAGGCTGTGGGCCAGGTCGTCGAGGGAATCGCGATAGCGGCTGCGTTGTTCGCGCTCGCTGTGCAGCAAGCGGTTGAGGGAGCCGGTCAGGCGCAGCAGTTCGCGCGGGTGTTGTTCGCTGAGGCTTTCGCGAGTGCCGCTTTCGATCTCGTCCAGCTCCTGACTGAGCCGGCGCAATGCCTGCAAGCCCCAGGTCAGGCCGATCCACAGCAGCGTGAGCAACACCAGCAAGGCTGCACCGAATCCGAGGTAGAGGTTTTCCCGCAGGCCTTCGAGGGTGGCTTCGTACTCGCGCACCGGTTGCAGCGCGACGATGCTGAACGCAGCGCTCTTGCCGCCGAGCAGTTTGACCTCGACGTCATAGACGAAGAATTCCTGGCCGTTGGCTTCGCTGATCCTTGCGAACTCGTTACCGCGTCCGTCGTAACGCGGTTTGTAGTTGATGTTCTCTTCCTGGGTGCCTTTCGAGCGCCAGACCAGATGCCCTTCGCGGTCATAGATGTAACCAAGCAAACGGCCGTCAGTGAGGTTGAAGCGCTCATCGGGCAACTGCGCCGGCATCTGCAAGCGGTTGTTCTCCACCCGGGCGGCGGAGATCAGGGTGGTGACGTCCGACGCCAGGCGCTGTTCGATCGAGTCCTGCAACGCGAGGCTGAACGCGCCCTGCATCGCCGGCAGCAACGCCAGCATGAACAACACCGCCAGGATCGTGGCGGCGAGCATCAACCGGACACGAAGAGAACGAATCAAGTGCAGCGCTCATTGAACAGGTAGCCGAGGCCACGCACGGTATCGATCGGTTTGAAGCCGGCCGGGCCTTCAAGTTTGCGGCGCAGACGGCCGACCAACACTTCGATCACGTTCGGATCGCGCTCGTCGTCGTCCGGGTAGAGCTGCTCCATCAAGCGATCCTTGGCCACCACTTGCTGGTGATGCCGCATCAGGTACTCGAGGATCCGATACTCGTACGCCGTCAGCGCCAGCGGTTGTTCATCGAGGGACGCCTGTTTGCGATTGAGGTCCAGCAGCAACGGCCCGGCGACGATGGTCGACTGGGTGAAACCGCTGGAACGGCGCAATAACGCGTTCAGCCGGGCATCGAGTTCTTCGAACTGGAACGGCTTGACCACGTAATCGTCGGCGCCGGCGGCGAGGCCTTCGACCTTGTCCTGCCAGTTGCCGCGGGCGGTGAGGATCAGGATCGGGAAGGTCTTGCCGCGCGAGCGCAGTTGACGAATCAGGTCGAGCCCGCCCATGCCCGGCAGGCCGAGGTCGATCACCGCCAGGTCATGGTTGAACTGCTCGGTCTGGTACAGCGCCTCTTCGGCATTGGCCACGGACTCGACCACGTGGCCGCTGTCTGTCAGACGGGTTTGCAGGTGATGGCGCAACAGCGCTTCATCTTCGACGACCAGCAGTTTCATAACGCTCTCCCAGGCAAATCATCATCTCCAGAGGCATGCGTACCTCGATGGCTAACATGGCGACGCCGGATCAGTCTTTTGGATTGATCCGGCGCAGGCCTTTTCGGACGCGCTTCTTAGAAAGCGTAGTTCGCCGACAGGTAGGTCTGAGCGCTGCTGGTCAGGTCCAGCGAACCCTGTTTGCTGCCACCGCGCTCGCTCATCTCGGTGCTGGCGTTGCTGCGCAGGTAACGGTAACCCAGTTCCACCGAGGTGTTCTGCGAAACCTGTTGCAGGACACCCAACTGGCCGCCGATGGCGTAACCGATGTCGCTGTCGCGGCTGAAGCCTGGCGAATCCTGAGTCATTTTGGTCAAACCGGCCGTGGCGCCGCCGAACAGCTTGGTGCTGCCGCCCACCGGGTAGAACAGATCGTAACTGCCCAGGAGGTTTTCCTGACGCAGTTTAATGCCATTGTGCGAGCCCGACACGTTGTCGTAAGTGGCGTAGTAGCGGCCCTGGCTGTTTTGCTGGCCCAGACGCACACCCCAGGTGTTGTCTTTGCCGATCACGCCGTCAGCGTTCGGGCTGTTGAGGTTGTCGTTCAGGGCGTGGGACTTTTTGACCTTGTCGCTGGTTTGTCCAAAAGTAAGGCTGGCGAAATTGTCGTCGGAAGCGAAAGCCGCGGTACTCGCGCTCAGGACAGTGAAAGCCAGAAGCAGTTTTTTGAAGCCAGTCATAGGGGGAGTTCCTTATGTGCTATTTGCTATTTGGGTACGGGGCAAGGTTACTCACCCGGCCCTGAACTCCCCCTGAACGCACTCTGAACCTGAGCTGAATCAAATCGACTCAGCTGTTTTGATGACTTTTTTGCTGGAGACCCGACGATGCGTATTTCCCTCGCCCTGGTATTACTGGCCTTGAGCGGGCTCAGCCAAGCCGCTATCAAGACTCAGGAAATTCTCTATCCAAGCGTCGCGCCCGTGATCTCGCCGGTCTGGGTTACAGCGCGCTGGCCATCGACATGTATGGCGATGGCAAAAACACTGAGCATCCCAAGGACGCCATGGCGTTCATGCAGGCTGCGTTGAAAGACAGTGGCGCGGCGAGCGCGCGCTTTCAGGCCGGGCTCGATCTGCTGAAGAAACAGCCGCAAACCGATCAGTAATCCTGATGCGGATCGTCTGAGCCATGGCGATCATGCCGGGCCGGATATTGGCTACAACAAAGTGGCGGATGAAAAATCCTGGGCGGATATGCAGGCGTTCTTCAAGAAGATTTTTGGTTGAGCCGGTAGACCGCGGCGGGGCCATCGCGAGCAAGCTCGCTCCCACAGGGATTTATGGTGCTACATAGATCCAGTGTGGGAGCGAGCCTGCTCGCGAAGGCCACGACGCCGATCTGAACCTTTGCACTACCCAGCCCGAGAGCAACCCGGCAAAATGCCCCACATGAATCGCGCCCCCGCCCTCCCCGTCTGCTGCACTCCACTCGATGCCCATTGGCCGCTGCCGTTTGCGCTGCCCGATACGGTGCTGTTGAGCACTCACTTCGATACCTCGCAACTGGCCAGCGATGATTTCCAGCGCAGCGCCATCGAGCCGCCGCCCACCATCCAGCGTTCGGTCGCCAAGCGTCAGGCGGAGTTCCTCGCCGGGCGGGTTTGCGCTCGGGCGGCGTTGCAACAGTTGGAAGGGCTAAGCTTCATCCCGGCCATCGGCGAGGACCGGGCACCGGTGTGGCCGACGCACATCACGGGTTCGATCACCCACAGCACCGGCCGGGCCTCGGCGATTGTCGCGAAGAAAACCCACTGGCGCGGCCTGGGGATGGACCTGGAAAATCTGCTCAACCCTGAACGGGCCGAACGACTGGCCGGGGAAATCCTCACCCCACCTGAGTTGCAACGCATGACCGCTGGCCGTCGCGATCAGTTGGCGATGCTGGTAACCCTGACGTTTTCGGTGAAGGAAAGCCTGTTCAAGGCGCTGTATCCGATCGTTCAGCAGCGCTTTTATTTTGAACATGCTGAAATGTTGGAGTGGACCGAAAGCGGTGAAGTGCGGCTGCGGCTGCTGACTGATTTGTCCAGCGAATGGCGCAATGGCACTGAGCTGGATGCGCAGTTCGGGGTGGTGGATGGGCAGTTGTTGAGTCTGGTCAGCATCAAGGCCTGAATATTTATAGCGTCTGTGAGGGCCCCATCGCGAGCAAGCTCGCTCCCACATTGGATCTATGCAATACCACAAATCCCTGTGGGAGCGAGCTTGCTCGCGATGAGGCCAGAACAGACACCAACAATCTCACCGCTTCTCCTGATTCCTCGGCCAGCTCAGGCTGAAACACGCCCCACCCAAACTCTTGCTCTTGCTGATCAACGCCCGGCCATCATGCCAATGGATGATTCGCCGCACGATGGACAGCCCCAACCCATGCCCACCGGAGGCGCGGGTGCGGCTGTCATCGAGGCGCAGGAATGGTGTGAAAATCTTCTCCCAGGCCGTTTCCGGTACGCCCGGCCCGTCATCCTCGACATCCACTCGACAGCGCTGCTGCCCGACCTGATAGCTGACGGTCACCCGTGATTGGGCGTGGCGCATGGCGTTGCTCACCAGGTTCTGCAACGCCCGGTGCAGGTAACGCGGCTCGGCCTCGACCCAGGCGTCGTCGTTGTCAGCGGCGGACAAACACAAACCGCGCTGCACCGTGACCTCGGCGCGTAACGGCGCCAGTTCTTCGATCACCTGATTGACCAACGCATCCAGATCGATCCGCTGAAAATTCAGCGCCGGCGAACCCTGCTCCAGTCGTGCGTAGGTGAGCATCTCGTCCACCAGTCGATCGAGATCTTCGATGTCGTGGTCCATGCCTTCACAGTATTTTTCCAACGCCTGCGGCGTGGTGGCCGAGCCGATCATTTCCAGACCAAAACGCAACCGCGCCACGGGTGTGCGCAGCTCATGAGACACAGCGCGCACCAGCTCACGCTGGATCGCCAGCAACTGCTGCAAGTGCTCGGCCATGCCGTTGAACGCCGAGGCCAGCCGTCCCACCGAGTCCGCGCCGCGTGCCGGCACGCGGGTTTCCAGGCTGCCCTTGGCGATGCGCGTGGCGGCCGCTTCCAGGCCACGCAAACGGCGTTCAAGTTGGCGCACCAACAAATAGACGATCAAACCGATCAGGCTCAAACCCAGGGCGGCGATCAGCACCAGCCACTCCGGCGGATAAGGATTCATCTGATACAACGGACCGATTTCCAGCACCCACGGCGTACCGACCATGCCGGCAAATACCCGGATCGAATCGCCGCCCTTGCCCAGCGCCATCACCGTGTCGCCCTCAGACACCCGGCGACTCTGGTCCTCGTCCATGTCCGCCTGTTCGATCGTCACCAGCCGCAAGTCGAAACCAAACCCTTTATCGCGCTTCAACTGCGCCAGGCGCTCGGGCTGCTCGGCCACCGGGTAGCGCACCAGTTCGTCGGCCAGCAGGTAAATAGTCGCCCGGGCCAGTTGTTCGCTGATCTGTTGGACTTCACCGGTCAGCACCAGCTGTTCCTTGTCGCTGACCAGTCGATACACCTTCGCTGCATGCGGACCGGTCTGCTCCACCAGCGCCTGACCGCGGAGCACTCGGGTGCGCTGGGTGAGGTCGAGGTCGGTTTGTGCAAAGGTCTTCAGCGCCAGAGGAATCCCCAACAACCGTTCCCACACCAGCAAGGCACGGTGGCGCTCGGTTTCGTTCATCGGGTTCAGATTGTCGGCCATCAGCGAGAACGTGCCGTGGGCGAGGCGTTCGCGGTATTGCTCGCCGCGCACCTGGTTGAGCAGGTGCAAGGCCAGCACGCCGAGTACCGCCACCAGAATCAGCGCCGCGCACATGCCGCCATAAATGCGCAGGAAGATCGAGTTCACAGCGTGCAGGCTTCAGGAACGAACAGATAACCTTTGCTGCGAATGGTCTTGATCAGCCGCGGATGCTCCGGGTCATCGCCGATTTTCGGGCGAATGCGCGAGATGCGCACATCGATGGAACGGTCCTGGCCGTCATAGCCAATGCCACGCAGTGCGGTGAAAATCTCTTCCCGGGACAGGATGCGTCCGGCGTTGGCGACCAGCAGCCAGAGCAAATCGAACTCGGCGCTGGTCAACTCGATGCCGTTGTCGTTCAGCCAGGCTTCGCGCAATGCGTTGTCGACCACCAAGGGACCGAACTGCAGACGCCGTTGTTTTTCCGGCGCCACTTCAGGAGTTTCACTGCGTCGCAACAGGGCCTGGATGCGCGCCAGCAGCAGTCGTGGGCGAACGGGTTTGCACACGTAGTCGTCGGCGCCCAGGTCCAGGCCAAGAATCTGATCGGTGTCGTCGGTGCGGGCGGTGAGCATCAGGATCGGGCCGTCATACTTGTCGCGGACCTTGCGGCAGATGCTCAGGCCGTCTTCGCCCGGCAACATGAGGTCGAGGATCACCAGGTCCGGTTTCTCCTTGATGATCCGTGCCGCGGCCAAGGCGCCGTTGCCCTCGATCGATACGCGCAGACCATTGGCTTCCAGGTAGTCGCGGGTCAGTTCGGCCAGACGCTGGTCGTCCTCCACAATCAATACCTGCCAGGCTTCTTGCTCCACGGTGACCTCTGCTTGCCAACAACACTTAATAAGGAAGGATCCGCCCGTCTTTTTGTAATGATTGGGGAGGATAAGAATGCATCTGCATTGGCCGATTGTATAAACGCCGCTCGCCAAGAACACAAGCCGGTAAATGCGTTCGGACAACGCGGTTTTTTGTGATAGGGTTCGCGCCCTTAAAAATCCAAATGACCGTTTTCAATCATTGAAAATCAGTGAAAAACGGTCCGCTCCAGCTAGGTCGCGGCCTACACGCTCGTTCTACGTTTCACACACAATTTACGCACAGGTTTATCCACAGGTAGTACGTTGCAACACCCTCCAAAACGCATTATCTTGTACCTCGCCGCGAAAAAAACCCTACATGTAGGGTTTTACGCCAAAAACCAAACACAAACCGGACACCGATTTCAAGCGCTTTTATTGCCTCTTTCCGGTTGAACCAAACGTATTTTTGAAAGACCAAACCGCGCGTGCGGATGGCTACTGTTTTTGAGCCGAAAACGGCGTTAACGGTACGGGTGTTGCAGTCAATTACTGTCACCCAAAAGGATCCCGGTTTCAGGTTCAAGGCCTGGGACCAAAGACTTCGGCATGGAAGCGGCGCCCCAATTGCCCCTTCCTGATCTGTCCCGAAGTTGGTATGCCCGGCCCCTCGCCGGTTGTAGTGCTTCAGGACGGAACGGTGGGCACCGTGATGGTGCCCAAACAAACATAGAGAATGTGGAGACAACCCCCCATGCAAACCGACACAACTCGCGAGAACCCGCAGGGCACCTTGCCGCAGGCCGCTGATTCGACTTCGGATCTGTCCGCCACCGCGCCTGGCCAACTGCGCGTGATCAAGCGTAACGGCACTGTCGTTCCTTACACCGATGACAAGATCACCGTCGCCATCACCAAAGCGTTTCTCGCAGTTGAGGGCGGCACCGCTGCCGCTTCGTCGCGAATCCACGACACCGTTGCCCGTCTGACCGAACAAGTCACCGCGACCTTCAAGCGTCGCATGCCATCGGGCGGCACGATCCACATCGAAGAAATCCAGGACCAGGTCGAACTGGCCCTGATGCGTGCCGGCGAGCAGAAAGTGGCGCGTGACTATGTGATCTACCGTGACGGTCGTTCGAAAGAACGCGCTGCCCACGCACCGGCCGAAGAAGCGGTCAACGCTCACCCGTCGATCCGCATCACCCGCGCCGATGGCACCTTTGCTCCTCTGGACATGGGCCGCCTGAACACCATCGTTACCGAAGCGTGCGAAGGTCTTGCAGAAGTCGACGGCGACCTGATCCAGCGCGAAACCCTGAAAAACCTGTACGACGGCGTGGCTCTGACCGACGTCAACACCGCGTTGGTGATGACCGCCCGTACGCTGGTCGAGCGTGAGCCGAACTACTCGTTCGTCACCGCCCGCCTGCTGATGGACACCCTGCGTGCCGAAGGCCTGAGCTTCCTGGAAGTCGCCGAAAGCGCGACCCACCACGAAATGGTCGACCTGTACGCCAAGGCCCTGCCTTCGTACATCGCCAAGGGTATTGAATTCGAATTGCTGAACCCGGTCCTGGCTACCTTCGACCTGGAAAAACTCGGCAAGGCGATCAACCACGAGCGCGATCAGCAATTCACTTACCTGGGCCTCCAAACCCTGTACGACCGTTACTTCATCCACAAGGACGGTATCCGCTTCGAACTGCCACAAATCTTCTTCATGCGCGTGGCCATGGGCCTGGCGATCGAAGAGAAGCAGAAAGAAGACCGTGCGATCGAGTTCTACAACCTGCTGTCGTCCTTCGACTACATGTCGTCGACCCCGACCCTGTTCAACGCCGGTACTCTGCGTCCACAGCTGTCGAGCTGCTACCTGACCACCGTGCCGGATGACCTGTCGGGCATCTACCACGCGATCCACGACAACGCCATGTTGTCGAAATTTGCGGGCGGCCTGGGCAACGACTGGACCCCGGTTCGTGCACTCGGTTCATACATCAAGGGCACCAACGGTAAATCCCAGGGCGTTGTTCCGTTCCTGAAAGTCGTGAACGACACCGCCGTCGCCGTTAACCAGGGTGGCAAGCGCAAAGGCGCTGTCTGTGCCTACCTGGAAACCTGGCACATGGACATCGAAGAGTTCATCGAGCTGCGCAAGAACACCGGTGATGACCGTCGTCGCACCCACGACATGAACACGGCCAACTGGATCCCTGACCTGTTCATGAAGCGCGTCTTCGATGACGGCAAGTGGACCCTGTTCTCGCCGTCCGAAGTGCCGGACCTGCACGACCTGACCGGCAAGGCCTTCGAAGAGCGTTACGAGTACTACGAAGCCCTGTCCGAGTACCCGGGCAAGATCAAGCTGTTCAAGACCATCCAGGCCAAAGACCTGTGGCGCAAAATGCTGTCCATGCTGTTTGAAACCGGCCACCCATGGCTGACCTTCAAAGACCCGTGCAACCTGCGCAGCCCGCAGCAGCACGTCGGCGTGGTTCACAGCTCAAACCTGTGCACCGAGATCACCTTGAACACCAACAAGGACGAGATCGCCGTTTGCAACCTGGGCTCGATCAACCTGCCGAACCACATCACCAACGGCAAGCTCGACACCGCCAAGCTGGAACGCACCGTGAACACCGCCGTTCGCATGCTCGATAACGTTATCGACATCAACTACTACTCGGTGCCACAAGCGAAGAACTCCAACTTCAAGCACCGTCCGGTCGGTCTGGGCATCATGGGCTTCCAGGACGCGCTGTACCTGCAGCACATTCCTTACGGTTCCGACGCTGCCGTCGAGTTCGCCGACAAGTCGATGGAAGCGGTCAGCTACTACGCGATCCAGGCTTCCTGCGACCTGGCCGACGAGCGCGGCGCCTACGAGACGTTCCAGGGTTCGCTGTGGTCCAAAGGCATCCTGCCGCTGGATTCGCAACAGATCCTGATCGAGCAACGTGGCCAGAAGTACATCGACGTTGACCTGAACGAATCCCTGGACTGGGCACCGGTTCGTGCCCGCGTTCAGAAAGGCATTCGTAACTCCAACATCATGGCCATCGCACCGACCGCGACCATCGCCAACATCACTGGCGTATCGCAGTCGATCGAACCGACCTACCAGAACCTCTACGTGAAATCGAACCTGTCGGGCGAATTCACCGTAATCAACCCGTACCTGGTTCGCGACCTGAAGGCTCGCGGTCTGTGGGACTCGGTCATGATCAACGACCTGAAGTACTACGACGGTTCGGTGCAACAGATCGAGCGCATCCCGCAAGAACTCAAAGAGCTCTACGCGACAGCCTTCGAAGTGGACACCAAGTGGATCGTTGACGCGGCAAGCCGTCGTCAGAAGTGGATCGACCAGGCTCAATCGCTGAACCTGTACATCGCTGGTGCATCGGGCAAGAAGCTGGACGTGACCTACCGCATGGCCTGGTACCGCGGTCTGAAAACCACTTACTACCTCCGTGCCCTGGCCGCAACCAGCACCGAGAAGTCGACCATCAACACCGGCAAGCTGAACGCTGTTTCCAGCGGCGGCAACCACGGTGAAGATTCGGTCCTGACAGCACCTGCCGGCCCTGCTCCAGTGCCGAAGGCTTGCGCCATCGACGAGCCGGATTGCGAAGCTTGCCAATAAGCTGAGCCGGTAGGCGCCGCAAGGCGCTGACTCGAAACCCCCGACAGGCCTCTGGTTTGTCGGGGGTTTTCTTTTGCCTGCGAGGAAGCAGGATCAAAAGATCGCAGCCTCGTTGCACTCGACAGCTCCTACATAAAACCGCGTTCACCTGTAGGAGCTGTCGAGTGCAACGAGGCTGCGATCTTTTGATCTTTATCCAGCCCACAAAAAGCCCCTCGATCGAGGGGCTCTTTATGCAGCGCTTTCAGCTAACCCGCATCAGGTCATCTGAATGATGGTCTGCATGATGGTGCTCTGAGTCGAGATGGTCTTGGCGTTCGCCTGGTAGTTGCTCTGCGCCTTAATCAGGTCGACCAGTTCATTGGTCAGGTTGACGTTGGACTCTTCCAGTGAGTTGGAGTGGATCTCGCCCAAGGTCCCGGTGTTCGGCGCATCGTAGCCCGGGATACCCGACGAAAAGGTTTCTTTCCAACTGGTGCCGCCTACAGGCTGCAAACCTTGTTCGTTAGTGAAGCTAGCGAGCGAGATCTGGCCGATGGGCTTGGTCTGGCTGTTGCTGAAGTTGGCGAGCATCACACCGCTGGTGTCGATGGTCAGGTTGGTGATCTGGCCGGTGGCGTAGCCGTTCTGCGAAGGAATCGAACGCGCGGTATCAGCGTTGTACTGCGAGGTTTTGTCCATGGAGACCGTAACGACGCCGGAGGCAGCGCCGTTGGCTTTCCACACGCCATTGGTCACGGTACCCGGAATCCAGCCGGTGACTTTCAGGTCAGGGCTGACAATCGGCGTAGGGGTGGCAGGAGTGGTGACGGAAACCAGTTTGCCTGACGAATCGAACGCCATGGTCGACGCGACAGGAGGAGTAAGGGTAGGGTCGCTGCCATCCGGGTTGCGACCCTCGATCAGGGTGTAGGTCTTCCAGGTGTTGTCACCCGTCTTGACCATGTATTGATCCATGACGTGCTTGTTACCCTGGGTATCGTAAATCGGGGTACTAAACTGTTTGGTGAAGGACGCTTCCTTGGACGGGTCAAACGGGTTGGTCGTCTGGTTGATGATGGGAGCTGTGGAGTTCAGGTTGATCGTCGACGAAACCGTGGAGGTGTTTTTTGGCGCCAGGTTCGAAGTATCGATGCGCAGGTCAGTCAAAACGCCATTGAGGATCTTGCCATTGGCATCCACGCCATAACCCTGCAGACGCGCAGAGCCATCGCTATTGGTGACGTAACCGTCCTTGTCGACCTTGAACGTACCGGCACGGGTGTAGGACATCGAACCGTTCTCGCTCAGCACGAAGAAGCCGGAACCGTTGATGCCCATGTCCAGCACGTTGCCGGTGTTGTTGACGTCGCCCTGGGTGAACTGCTGGGAAACGTTGGCCAGGCGCACGCCGTTACCGATGGTTTTGCTGCCGGAACCCAGCTTGGTGGCCGAGTAAACGTCTTCGAATTCTGCACGGGACGATTTGAAACCGGTGGTCGCGACGTTGGCGATGTTGTTGCCGGTCACGTCCAGTTGTTTGTTGGCTGCATAGAGACCGCTAAGGCCGATATTGAAAGACATATTCCACTCCTTTGTGCCGTGTTAGTCGGCTCTACATACCAATGGTTTGTACTTTGGACAGAGCGATGCTGCCCGCCCCGGCCAGGTTGAGCATCAACTCACCGCCGGTCTGGCTGATGGTCACGCTGTTGACGGTGGCCGGCAGGTACGTCACCAGCGAGGTCGCCTTGCCGTCGTAGGTCGCCGTAGCGCCGAAGGTATAGGTACCCGCCTTGGCCACTTCGCCTGCATCGTTTTTTCCGTCCCAGATGAAAGTCGAAGTACCGGCGACCTCGCTGCCCAGGTCGATGGTGCGGACAACCTTGCCATCGGCATCGGTGATCTTGACCTTGACCGGGTCCACCGACGCCGGTACGGCAATGGTGCCGCTAAAACTCTTGGAGGTATCGACCACAGCCTTGTCGGCCGGTGCAATAACCGAACGCCCGACCAGCGACGACGCCTGCAACGCCTGGGACGAGTTGTAATTGCTGGCCAGGCCACTCACGGTGGTGTTGAGCGTGGTGATGCCTTCCAGGCTACTGAACTGGGCCAACTGGGCGACGAACTCGCCGTTGTCCTGCGGTTCCAGCGGATTCTGGTTTTTCAGCTGCGTTACCAGCAACTGCAGGAACGCATCCTTGCCCAGGGCCTTTTTGCCGGTGGCGCTGTTCGTTGCCGCCGCCAGGCCGTCGGCGCTGGTGTTGGTCTTGATCGAGGAGTTGGCCAGGATGTCCTTGAGGCTCAAACCACTGGTGGTATCGGTAACACTCATCTGAGTTGCCCCTTATCACTGACCGAGGGTCAGGACCTTCTGCATCATGGTTTTGGCGGTGTTCATCATTTCGGCGTTGGTCTGGAACGAACGGCTCGCGGAAATCATGTCAGCCATTTCTTCCACCACGTTGACGTTCGGGTAGTAGACGTAGCCCTTGGAGTCGGCCGCCGGATGGTTCGGCTCGTAGCGCGCTTCGAGGTTGCTCTGGTCTTCGACCACGCCCAGCACTTGCACGCCTTGACCGGCCGCGTCCTGGTTCTGGAACAGCGAGTCGCTGCCGCCGCTCTGGCCGCCCTGGAACATGGTGGCGAATACCGGGTGCCGTGCACGGTAGGTCTGGTCGATGCTCGACGAGACGGTTTCGGCGTTGGCGATGTTACTGGCGACGGTGTTCAAGCGAGTGGTCTGGGCACTCATGCCGCTACCGGCAATGTTGAAAACACTGGCTAGAGACATGACTTACTCTCCACGAAGGGCTGACACCAGCCCTTTGAATTTGCTGTTGAGCAGGGTGAAGCTGGCCTGGAAGTTGACCGCGTTTTCCGCGTAGTTCGACTGTTCCAGCTGGGCGTCCACGGTGTTCTGGTCGATCGACGGTTGCATCGGCGTGCGATACATCAGCGACTCGTCGCCATTGCCCAGGCCTTCGGCTTCGATATGACGGCTGTTGGTCATGTTCAAGGCGAAATTGCCGCTCTTGGTCTTCTCGTTCTGCTCGGCGAGCACTTTCGAGAAGTCCAGATCCCGAGCCTTGTAGTTCGGGGTGTCGGCGTTGGCGATGTTGTTGGCCAGGACTTCGGCACGCTGAGCGCGGAAGCCCAGGGCTTGTTCGTGGATACCGAGCGCTTTATCGAAGCTGATGCTCATGTCGGAAACCTTCGGGTGACCTGATTTTTCGTAACATGGACATAGCAAGCGTCGTGCCAATTGAAAAAAGCCCGTAAACCGGGGCTTTGCGGGCAGTGGCAATGTGGCAATGCCAGAAAAGCGGCAACCGATTTCCGCCGCCTGCCGCTTTTCTGCCGCTTTCACCCCCGCAGAACACCACATGACCCTGTGGGAGCGAGCCTGCTCGCGATAGCGGAGTGACAGGCACGAAAATGTCGGCTGAGATGACGCTATCGCGAGCAGGCTCGCTCCCACAGGGGAAAGCGGTGGTGTCGGAATATCATCAGGCAAAAAAAAACGGGAGCCCCTGAGGACTCCCGTTTTTTGATAACGCCAACGAATCACTTCGCCTGGTAAATGATCCCCGGGCTGCACTGGACCATCTGGTAATGATCCGGCAAACCGTTCAGCGCCTCGGAAGCACCGAGGAACAGATAACCGCCTGGCTTCAACGTGCTGTGAATGCGCAACAGGATGTCCTTCTTCACCTCGGCGGAGAAGTAGATCAGCACGTTGCGGCAGAACACGATGTCGAACTTGCCGAGGCTCGCGTAGCTGTCCAGCAGGTTGAACGAGCGAAACTCCACTCGGCTCTTGATCGGTGCCTTGATTGCCCAGCGTCCCGGCCCTTTCGGGTCGAAGTAACGTTGAAGGCGCTCGGGCGACAGGCCACGGCCGATGGCCAGGCTGTCGTACTCGCCGGTCTTGCAGTTGGTCAGCATGGTACCGGACAGGTCGGTGGCAACGATCTGCACACCCATCTTCAACTGGCCCATGTTCACGCGCTCGAACTCATCGATCGACATCGACAGCGAATACGGTTCCTGACCCGACGAACAGGCCGCAGACCAGATCCGCAGACGCTGGCCAGGGGCGGCCTTGATCGCTGCCGGCAACACCTTGTTCTTCAAGACTTCAAACGGATAGGTGTCACGAAACCACAAGGTTTCGTTGGTGGTCATGGCATCCACCACCATCTCGCGCAAACCGCTGCGCGGCTGGGTCTGGATGCGCTGGACCAGCTCACCCAGGGACTTGATGCCTTGCTGTTCCATCAGTTTGTTGAGACGGCTCGAGACCAGGTACTGCTTGTTTTCACCGAGCAAAATGCCACAGGCTTTTTCCAGGAAGACCCGGAACTGTTCGAAATCCAAATTACCCGTAGACAAAGATGCCGCCTCTTAAATCGTATTAACCGTTAGGGGCAAAAGGCCCCTAGCTGATGTCTGCTGCTTTGATCCGGTTGACTACCCGGGATGCCAGGTCATCAGGACGGAATTTGGCAAGGAAGTCATCGGCACCGACCTTCTTTACCATCGCCTGATTGAATACACCTGACAACGAAGTATGCAGGATGATGTGAAGCTTTTGCATGCGAGGGTCGCTGCGGATCTCGGCCGTGAGGGTGTACCCGTCCATCTCCGGCATCTCGATGTCGGAAATCATCATCAGGAACTCTTCTTCCGGCTTCTTGCCCTCGTCGACCAGCTTGCGCAGGTAATCCAGCGCTTGCCGACCGTCGTTCAACGCCACCACTTCGACACCGACCGTCTGCAGGCAACGGGTCACCTGCTTGCGCGCCACCGACGAGTCATCGACCGTCAGTACTCGCAAAGAGAGCGCCTTGTGCTGGGTTTCGACATCCACCACGCCAACGGAAATCGCTTCCGGAGTCGGCGCCACTTCTGCCAGCACTTTCTCGACGTCGATGATTTCGACTAACTGATTGTCGACCCGAGTCACAGCCGTCAGGTAATGATCGCGTCCCGTGCCCTTGGGTGGCGGATGAATCTCCTCCCAGTTCATGTTGACGATGCGTTCCACCGATCGCACCAGGAAACCCTGGGTCTTGGTGTTGTACTCCGTGATGATCACGAAGGGATTGCTTTGATCTTTCAGCGCACCGGAACCGGTCGCCATGGCCAGATCAAGAATCGGAATGGTCGCCCCCCGAATATTTGCCACACCGCACACGACAGGACTGGATTTTGGCATCAGCGTCAGTTTGGGGCATTGCAGCACCTCCCGAACCTTGAACACGTTGATCCCATAGAGCTGCTGGCCGTCGAGACGGAACAACAACAGCTCAAGGCGATTCTGCCCTACCAGTTGCGTGCGCTGGTTTACCGCATCCATTACACCAGCCATGCACAGACTCCTACACCAACGCTTAAGTGTGTTACGACGCGCATTCATCACTAAACGGCACGGCGCTTGCTTTTTAACTCTTATGAACACAGAACCGACATTTTTCCGACGCCTGACATCAAACGCCCGCAAATTGCTTTGCGCGGTGTCGGCCGTCTGCCTGTTCAACGCTGGCTGCCCTGCCCTTGCTAACGCGGTTACCTTGCCTGACATGCTTATCGGCGTCACTCAGGGCTTTCTTGAATTCACCGTAGAAGACTATCTGGCCACCAGTCAAACAGAAGGCCGCTACGAGATCGAGGTCAAGCAGCTTGATCCGCGGCTGCGCATGCCCATGTGCGACAAGGAATTGACAGCGTCCCTGGAGAGCCCGGCCACGCCGCTGGGTCGGGTTACGGTCAAGGTGCGCTGCGAGGGCGCGTCGCCCTGGACGGTCTTCGTACCCGCTCAAGTGCGCCTGTTTCGCGACATTGTGACCACCACCCGCCCGCTGCGACGCGCCGGTATCGTCGAGCCCCAGGATGTGACCCTGCGCGAGCGTGACATCAGTCTGATCAGCCAGGGTTACCTGACTTCCGTCGACCAGGCGATCGGGCAGAAACTTACCCGACCAATGGTCGCCGACCAGGTCATGACCCTGGTGCACATGGAACAGGCAGAAGTCATCAGCAAGGGCGACCAGGTGGTGATTACCGCCCGCAGTGGGACGCTCAGCGTGCGCATGCCGGGTGAAGCGCTGTCCAACGGCGGCTTGCGCGAACAGATTCGGGTGAAAAACCTCAACTCCCAGCGGGTCATCAAGGCGCAAGTCACCGCGCCCGGCCAGGTGGAAGTGGCCATGTAGAACACTGGCGCGCCGCTCGACTGTTCCCTAGACTGTGCCCTATGCAGGGCAAGCGCTGACGCGCGCAAGCTCATTGATAAATGGACCTAAAGTTTTTCCGGGTATGGCCGAAAACATGGCAAGCGTCCAAATACCCAGAGGTTTTTTGTCATGGTCATCGATTTCAGCCGTTTGAACAGTTCCTCGTCACTTACCGGTAGCACACGTACCAGCACCGCGAAGGAAACCGCCGAAACCGGCAAATCCGCGCCGCTGAATACCCCGGCCGAACAGGCCAGTACCGTCAAAAGCGGGGAATCGGTACATCTCAGCAATGAGGCTCAACAGTTGCAGAAGGTCACTGACAAGCTGCGCGATCAGCCTGCCGTCGACAACGCCCGCGTGGCCGAGTTGAAAGCAGCGATTGCCGATGGCAGCTACAAAGTCGACAGCAACCGTGTAGCCAGCAAACTGCTCAACTTCGAAGCCCAGCGCTAGGCCAAGGCCTGCGCCAGGCTTTTGGACGCTTAAAACCCAAGGCCAGCCATGCACGACACTAATTTACTGCAACTGATCACCGACGATTTCGCTCCAGCACAGCACTTGCTGGAGTTACTGCAAACCGAGTCCCTCGCCTTGCACGGTCGCGACATGCCACTGCTCGAAGAGATTCTGGCGCAGAAACAGGCATTGATCATTTTGCTCGATCAGCATGGCCGCAAGCGCAGTGAAATCCTCGCCAGCCTCAACCTGCCGACCAATCGCAACGGCCTGGAGCAACTTGCCAGCCATTCGAGCATTGGCGATCAGCTGTTGGAACAGAGCGATGTATTGACCCATCTTCTCGCTCAGTGCCAGGCGGCCAACGTCAAGAATGGCCAGTCGATCCTGGTGCAACAGGCCGCGACGGCCAATCAGCTGAAAATCCTCAACGGCGGCGAGCCGCCAGCGCTCTATGATGCACGCGGATCAACCTCCATGCTTGCGAAGCCACGCCCGCTCAGTCAGGCTTGAGCCTGCTGAAAAGCGCGCACTATCAAGACGCGCAACATGCTGGCAATATGCTGGCCAGCCGTAGTCATATTTGTCTGGAGATTGATGAACCGTGTTCAATGCCTTAAGCGCGGAAGATGCTCCGCAGCCACCCAAGGTGCTCACCACGCCCCTTGAGATCTCCAGCAACCTGCGCCAGCTGCAAGACAGCCATGATCCGCTGATCATCACGTTCCATGAGCGCAGCCAGCGCTTCCAGAGTTATCTGGTGGACATTGACCGTGACAGCAACATGATTGCCCTGGACGAAATGATTCCCCGCGATGGTGAACGCTTCCTGCTCGCCGGCGAACCGTTCAAGGTCGAAGGCTTTCACGACGGCGTGCGTATTGCCTGGGAAAGCAACGGCCCGTTGACCATCGACGAATCCGGTGGCGGTCGCTGCTACCGTGGCGCCCTGCCGGCCGAGGTGGTTTACCACCAGCGTCGCAATGCATTCCGTGCCGCATTGAAGCTGGCACAACTGGTCAACGTCGATCTGGGCGGTGAAAAACTCAAGTCGCCGATCAGCGGCAAGCTATTGGACATCTCCGCCACCGGCTGCAAGTTGCGCTTCGAAGGCGACATCACGGGCAGCCTGCAACTGGGCCAGGTCTATGACCGCTTCATCGCCGCCCTGCCCTTTGGCAACATGACGGCACCCGTCGAGCTGCGTTACCTGCACTTCGAAGAAAGGATCTCCACCACCTTCGCCGGCGTACGCTTTCACAACATGAGCGGGCTGGTGCAGCGGCAGGTCGAGCGGTTCGTCTATCAGCTTCAGCGCGAAGCGCGGCGCTTCGACAAAGATGACATGTAATACGACGCTTCAATAGAAAACGGGCAGTCCCTTGCGGTGACTGCCCGTTTTTTTATGCGTGGAATTTAAGGCCTGGCCTCAGTAAAACTTTGCTCGCGAGGTGCATCGGGGTCTTCGGGCGGTGGATCGGTTTCGGGCTCTGATTCGGGTTCCGGGTCCGGATCAGGGTTGATCGGGTTCTGCATCTGGTCTTGCACCACCTGCTCATCGACCCGCGGGTCAAGGCAAGCCACCAACGGCGAACTCGACATACTGTCCGGCATGGCGACGTGATGCAGCGGCGCATCGTCGACCTGATGCAGGTTGGTCACCGCTTTCGGGCGAATCCGCCACACCAGCACCAACGCGAAGAAGCTGAAGAAGGCATAGAGCATGTGGCTGCCGAACAGCTTCATCAGCACCCCGGCCACCAGCGGCCCGATACTGGCGCCGACACCGTAGGTCACCAGCAGCATCGCTGTCAGGGACACCCGGCGATCACCCTCGACGTGGTCGTTGGAGAATGCCACCGCCAGCGGATACAGGCAGAACATCACCAGCGAACAGCAGAACCCGGTGATAAACAAAATCTCCAGCGGTACCTGCTGCATGATTGCCAGCGGCAACGCGGTAAGCGCCAGGACCAGCGCAAAACAGCGGATCAACAGCGCCCGGTCATAACGGTCGGACAGCCAGCCCAACGGCCATTGCACCAGCAAGCCCGCAAAAATGCAGCTACCCATGAACAGACCGACCTGCTCCGTGGACAACCCCTGCTGTGAGGCATACAGCGGTGCCAGACCGTAGAACGAACCGATGATCAGTCCCGCCCCCAGCACCGTGCTCAAGGATTGCGGCACGCGCTTGATAAAGAACCGCGGCTCCATCGGTGCCGGGTGCAACGGTGCCGGGTGAATCCGGCGAGTCAGGGCCACCGGCACCAGGCACAGCGCGAAGCACAAGGCGACCAGCATCAGCAGTTCAAGGCCCAGGCTCGGGTGCATGACCAGAATCAACTGACCCAGCACCAACCCCAGGTACGAGGCGATCATGTAGCCGCTGAACACCGTTCCGCGCTGCGAGGCTTCGGCCTGCTCATTGAGCCAGCTTTCGATGACCATGTACTGGCACATCATCCCGAGGCCGACGATGACCCGCAGGAAGATCCAGGCAGGCAACCAGTCCACCAGGCCATGGCCCAGCACCGCCGCGCCGACAATCCCGGCGCAGGCCGAATAGGCTCGAATATGCCCGACCCGGGCAATCAGCCGATGACCGATCTTGCCACCCAACACCAGGCCGAAATAGTTGGCCGCCATCAACGCACCGACCCACAGGCTGTCGACGCGGTCGGCGGCTAGGCGCAAGGCCAGGTAAGTACTCAACAGGCCAGAGCCGATCAACATCATCAGCGAGGCAAAATAAAGCGCTCGAAAGGGTTTCCAGATTTGGCGCATCGGCGTTCCGAGCGGCTCCTTGCAGTGAGAAACGGGCTACCCGAAAAGATAGCCCGAAGACGATGGATCGTCAGGCCTGGGCCGCTAAAACACGCCGCTCCCAGGGAGTAATTTCATCAAAGAAGCTGGTCAACTCCATGGTCTTCGAGGCGATGTAGCCTTCGATGAACTCCTTGCCAAACAGTTCCTTCGCCAATTGGCTACGTTTCAGACGCTCAAGAGCAGCATGCAAGGTACACGGCAACGAAAGATTGTCCGGCACTTCGAATTCACCCTGGATCGGCTCGCTCGGCTCCAGTTTGTGTTCAATGCCATACAACCCTGCGGCAAGGCTGGCGGCGATCGCCAGGTAAGGATTTGCATCAGCCCCCGGCAAGCGGTTCTCGACCCGACGAGCGGCGGGCGAACTGGCTGGAATACGCAATCCGGCCGCACGGTTGTCGTGGGACCAGCAGGCATTATTCGGTGATGCGAAGGGATGGCACAAGCGCTGATACGAGTTCACGTTCGGTGCGAACAACGCAGTGAAATCCGCCATGACGGCCTGCTGACCCGCGATGAAATGACGGAAGGTCGCGGTCGGCTCACCAGCCTTGTCGCTGAACACGTTACGCCCGCTGCCGATCTCGATGATGCTCTGGTGAATATGCATCGAACTGCCCGGCGTGTGCGCCAGCGGCTTGGCCATGCAAACCACGGTCAGGCCATGCTTGAGCGCGACTTCTTTAAGCAGATGTTTGAACAGGAGTGTCTGGTCGGCCAGCAGCAGCGGATCGCCGTGCAGCAGGTTGATCTCGAACTGGCTGACGCCCATCTCGTGCATGAAGGTATCGCGCGGCAAGCCCAGGGCCGCCATGCAGACGTAGACTTCACTGAAGAACGGCCGCAAACCATTATTGGAACTGACACTGAACGCCGAATGACCGTCCTCGCGACGACCGTCCAGGCCCAGCGGCGGCTGGAACGGTTGAGTCGGGTCGGTATTGGGCGCGAAGACAAAAAACTCCAGCTCGGTCGCCACCACCGGCGCCAGGCCGAGGGCCGCGTAACGCGCGATCACGGCTTTGAGTTGGCCGCGGGTCGACAGAGACGAGCTTTCGCCTGTCAGCTCGTCCGCATCGCAAATGGCCAAGGCTCGCGGCTGCTGGCTCCACGGCAAGCGATGGATCTGTGCAGGGTCGGGCACCAGCGCCAGGTCGCCATCATCGCTGCCGTAAAAGCGCGCTGGCGGATATCCGCCCATGATGCATTGCAGCAGCACCCCCCGCGCCATCTGCAAACGCCGCCCCTCGAGAAAGCCTTCGGCGGTCATTACCTTGCCACGGGGTACGCCATTCAAATCCGGCGTGACACATTCAATCTCATCAATGCCCGTCAATCGCTGTGCGAGTGAGCGATGGCCATCGGTTGTCATGACGCAATCCTTTGTTGTTGTGCGAGCCGCGAACGGCGACCCGTACAAAATAGGCTCCGCCTGTTCGGAATATCAAGCAGCGGCCAACAAAAAGAACCGGTCAGGGGAGGTAAAGGCTGAACAACCCGCCACCCAGCGGGCCGCCATTGCTGATTTCGGTGCGTCCGCCCACGCCATTACGTTGATGGAGTGCGGCAATCCGCCCGGCAAAGTACAGGCCCAGGCCAGTGCTTCCGCTGCTGTGGTTGATGCCCTGCACGTAATCGGCCTGACGCTCAATCATCTCGGGTGGATAACCCTCGCCATCGTCGTTGACGGTCAGCACCAGTTGCCCCGCTTCATCGCTGACACCGATCAATACCGCGTGACGGGCGTAACGAATGGCGTTGTTGATGCTGTTGCCCAGCACCGAAGCAATCAGCTCCCGGTCGAAGAAACCCAGAGGGCTCAACGGATCCACTTCATAGGTCGCCATGATGCCGCGACTGGCAAACACGTCCTGGTGGCAGGCCAATTGCGCTTCGATGAAGTCATCCAGTTCATGGTAGGCCGGTTGCAGCGGCATCTGGTTAACCCCGAGTTTGTACAGCCCCAGCAACTGCACCAGCATGCCATTGAGGTGCGCGAACTCGAATTCGATCACACCCTGCTCCGGGGTGTGCTGCTGCGGATCCGGCAAGCGCGCCAACCATTGGCTGTGGGCCTGCATCAACATCGCCAGGGAGTTCTTCATGTCGTGCACGGTGAAGGCAATCACCGTGGAAAAATCGAGTGCCTGTTTGCTGTTGTTCATTCGCCAAACGCCTTGCTTCGCAACTTCTGATAACGGGGAAAACGCGCATCGGTGTCGGGCATCAGGCCGACCATTTTCAGGCACGTCCGACATTCCTCCAGCTCCGCCGAAGGGACATTGGTGTCGGTGCCGTGCAGTAGCGACTGCGCCATGTTCAGCGCGATACTGATGTTCTTGGGTTGCAGCGCCAGGGCTTTGCGGAACACCTGCCGCGCCTCCACCAGGTTGCCGGTCTTGTACACCCGCACGCCCTGACGGTTGAGGTCCGCAGCGGCGTTGCCGGAGTTGAGAATGGTCGGATCGTCGGTCAACTTGGCGATGCCCTTCATCACCGTCGGGTCGTCGCCGTAGATTTCCGCGCAGTTTTTCAACATCGAGGCACCGGCGCTGGCCTGCCCGAGCATCTGCAGTTGCTTGGCCACCAGCAGCGCCGCTTCGGCGCTCATGAACTGTTCCATGCCATCGAGGCGCATCATCGCCTGCTCGGTGAGCTTCTCGGCAGTTTCGGCATCGTTGAGCAGCAGGCTGGTGGCTTTCATCAATCGCGCACGAATCTGCAGACCCGGGTCGGAAGGGTTTTCCTTGGCCACCGCACTCAGCGTCGTGTTGATTTCCAGTCGAGTCCGGGTATCCAGACCTTTTTCGCTGCCTTTACTGATCAAGGCATGGGCCAGGCCAAGGTTGCTCTCCGCATCCTTGAAACGTGACTGCGCGCCCTGTGCCACGGCCTGGCGATAGGCTTTGGAGGCGGTGTCGAAATCTTCGTTGGCCATCGCCAACTTGCCCAGCTGCGCTTGCCGGCGCACCGCCAGCGGCGACAAGCGGATCGCCTCTTCCAGCACATTCTGGGCCGCCTTGGTGTCGCCTTCGGCGACCAGCACATCAGCCATGCCGTCGTAGAGCGCCGGCATCATAGGGAACACTTTCAGGGCTTTTTCATAGACGCCCTTGGCCTGACCGACCTGGCCACGTTTGAACAGCAACTTGCCCAACCCGGCGAACGCCCACGGCAACGGTCGATCAGCAATGATGCTGTCATAGAGACGCTCCAGCGCCTCGTTCTGATTCAGGTCGCGCAAGGCATCGGCGCGGTAGCGCAGGCACAACGGCGAGTAGCGGATGTCTTGTTTGCACAAGGCGATGCAGGCATTGAGCACTTCAACCGGTTTGCCCCGGTCAAGGGCCTGCAGAATCGGCTTGAGCAAGGTCTTGCGTTGCTCCAGCCGCTCCAGGCGTTGAGCCAGGCCGGAACGGTTGAACGGTTTGGTCAGGTACGCATCGGGTTCGTGTTCCAACGCACTGAGCACCATCGCCTGACTGGTCTCGGCGGTGACCATGACGAACACGGCCTCGTGGCTGATCAGCTTCTCGATCATCAGGTCTTCAAGCACCTGCTGACCGTTCTTCTTGCCATCGCCCAGGTGAAAGTCCTGCAGGATGAAATCGTAGGCTTTCTGCGAACACATCCGCAGCGCCTGCTCACCGGAATCGGCGGTGTCGACATCCTTGACGCCCAGCTCGCGCAGCATGGACCTGACGGAACTGCGGAAATCCGAGAAATCATCGACGATCAAAAAACGCTTTTGGTGATACGACAGCATCGAAGATTTCCAGGCAATTTAAGAAGAAGACCATGACTGTTCGGGTTATCGGCCAGTAGTGGCGTTCCCTTGAGAAGTCATACCGCTCAGTACGCGCTAAATAAGATCTGATTTCGAAGGTGTTGAACGTAGCTATCAGGCAAATGGACGACGGCGTATGACCGAGGTGAGTATTTCGATTGGCAAAGTCGAAGGGGACAATCTCGACTAGCCGCGACAACAGAATAAAAAAAGCCCCGCCGGAGAATTGCCCGGCGGGGCTTTTTTTGCCTCTTGGCGCTACCTGCTGACGAGGAGAACATGCCCTGTCAGAAGGTGACCGAAGAGGTACGAATTAATGGTGTCCCAGGGCAGGTTCGAACTGCCAACCTTCCCCTTAGGAGGGGGATGCTCTATCCAATTGAGCTACTGAGACACAGATCGACCACGAAGAAACGCGGTGCAATGGACGGCGTGCATGTTAACGGGCAGGCCTGCTTTTGTCATGTCGTCCGTTGGGCTTTTTAAGTGTAGGCAGACGCCTCGCAGGAGCGTGGCTTTGTTTACCGTGCAAATTGCATCACCGCAAAAAGCCATCATTGCAAAATGCAATGCAGGCACTTCTGGGAAATATCTTAATTCATTGTTTTTAAAGGATTTAATTACCGTTAGACTCTTGGCATGCGGGCTGCTTTAGCTGTTCTCGAAGAACATCGGAGGCAAGCCTCATGAACAGCACCCATTTACTCTCGAACGCGATCGCTCTGGCGATTCTGTTGGGCTTTCATTTTGTCCCCGAGAGCGGTGTTGAGCCGGTTGCTCAACGAATGCCTCATTACCTTCAGGTGCAAAGAGCGCCTCAACTGGCAGTTATGAGCGACCAGCGCAGCTTTGTCAGCCAAGAGGTGAGCCAGGAAGGCATTCTGCTGCCGGCTCAGTCTTCAGAATGTTTGGTATTTTGAATCACCCCATCAGGAGCACCGCATGTCCAAATCAGCCGCAGGGTTTTTCATCCTCGCCTTACTGAGCGGCATTCTTCATCTGTCAGTGTTCCAGGATACGGTCCTCACCCTGCCTTTGATCGCCAGCGGCGTGTTCGGTGCGCTGTTTGTGCTGGCGCTGATTGCCGGGCGCAAGATCAAGTTCGATCCGGTACTGCGTTAATCCTCAACAGGTCCAGCAGATTGGCAACAGTGGTGGTCAGTTCACCTGAATTGTCGAGTCGATGGATCCACGTATCTCCGTTTGAACCCTCTGTCGTGAATAACCCATTGCGATGCAGCCTTGCTTCAATCTCCGCAAAACTCTCGCGACCACGGCGCAGCAGGCGCTCTCGCAGGACCTCATCCTTGACCGTCAAAAGAACCGGCAACAGCGTTGGATACTGGTGCAGCGCCTGAGCCAGATGGCCGCGAGAACCGTTGATCTATTTCGATCGGAATACCGTAATCCAGGCCATTGGCGTTCCAGCACAGCGCGAAATCGCCCTCGACTCTGTGTTGCTCGAACTCTTCCCGGGAAACACCAATCGCATTTTCGCCCACTGATTCGGCCGAACGCGTGATGACCCGACGCACCACTTCACAATTGAGCGTCTGCAACGGCTCTCGAGCGGCTTCGATGAGGCTGTCCTTGCCGGACCCAGAAGGCCCCATCAAGTAAATCAGCCTGCCATCCATCTTGAAATCACCTCGCACTGCACGTCTTCCCCTAGTAAATCGGCCAATTGCCACTATCCTGTACAAGTAAGGAACACTGATCGAATCTGCACAGCATGCGCCTTCAGGCGTCCCAGGACATCACCTGTCGGCAAGAGGAGGCGGTCAGTAATACGGACCAGGGCAAACTTTTCAAACCAGTCCGCATTTCTGATAATTGGTGCTGGCATAACGCCTTTATCCAGTTCAATATTTGTCACAGAATTGACGCCAACGAACTGGCTACTTTGAGGCATGATGCGAGCCTTTATCAATTCAGGTTGAACATTTGGCCAGACCGCTTGTCCTATCAGACATCCTGCGGCCAATCCCGAGAACCGCTCCCCTGAACTAACCGGTTAAATATATGCGCCCATTGAAACAGGCAATTTATTCCAGCCGTACGGCTGACAAGTTCGTCGTACGTCTGCCAGACGGAATGCGTGAACGCATTGCCGAGGTGGCTCGCAATCATCATCGCAGCATGAACTCCGAAATCATCGCGCGCCTTGAGCAAAGCCTTATTCAGGAAGGCGCGTTGGGCGAAGAATTGAGCATGCGCCTGGACAGCCCGGAGCTGTCATTGCACGAACGTGAACTGCTGCAACGCTTCCGCCAACTCTCCCACCGTCAGCAGAACGCACTTGTTTCGCTGATTGCGCATGATGCCGAAATGGCCGCAGACGCTTCCTGATTTCATCCGAAAGTTCAAGCCAGCTTAATCGCTGGCTTTTTTTGCCTGAAATTCGGGCATAAAAAACCCGCCGATTGGCGGGCTTTTAACAACAGGCAAAATCAGAGCAGGAAGATCGTCGCCAACCCGAGGAAGATGAAGAACCCGCCGCTGTCCGTCATGGCGGTGATCATCACACTGGCGCCCATCGCAGGATCGCGCCCAAGCCGCGCCAGGGTCATGGGAATCAACACCCCCGCCAATGCCGCCAGCAACAAGTTGAGCGTCATGGCAGCGGTCATCACCACCCCCAGAGACCAACTGCCATACAGCAGATAGGCGACGACACCGATCACACCACCCCAGACCAGGCCATTGATCAGACCTACCGCCAACTCCTTGCGCATCAGGCGCGAAGTATTGCCGGTGCTGACCTGGTCCAGCGCCATGGCCCGAACGATCATGGTGATCGTCTGGTTACCCGAGTTGCCACCGATACCCGCCACGATCGGCATCAGTGCCGCCAACGCCACCAATTTCTCGATGGAGCCCTCGAAAAGACCGATCACCCGAGATGCGATGAACGCGGTGATCAGATTAATTGCCAGCCAGGCCCAACGGTTACGCAGGGATTTCCAGACTGACGCAAAAATATCTTCTTCTTCGCGCAGACCCGCCATGTTGAGAACTTCGTTTTCGCTCTCTTCACGGATCAAGTCGACCATTTCATCGATGGTCAGACGGCCGATCAGCTTGCCGTTCTTGTCGACCACGGGCGCCGAGATCAAGTCGTAACGTTCGAACGCCTGAGCAGCGTCATAGGCGTCTTCGTCCGGATGAAAACTCACCGGGTCGCTGGCCATGACGTCGGAAACCTGTTTTTCCGGGTCGTTGACCAGCAAACGCTTGATCGGCAGCACGCCCTTGAGCACGCCGTCGTAATCGACCACGAACAGTTTGTCCGTGTGGCCAGGCAGCTCTTTGAGGCGGCGCAGGTAACGCAATACCACTTCGAGACTGACGTCCTCACGGATCGTCACCATCTCGAAATCCATCAGCGCACCGACCTGCTCCTCGTCGTAGGACAACGCAGAGCGGACGCGCTCACGCTGTTGACCGTCGAGGGTTTCCATCAGCTCGTGGACGACGTCTCGCGGCAGCTCGGAGGCCAGGTCAGCAAGTTCGTCGGCATCCATGTCCTTGGCGGCAGCCAGGAGCTCGTGATCGTCCATGTCGGCGATCAGCGTTTCACGAACCGAATCGGACACCTCGAGCAGAATGTCGCCGTCGCGATCAGCCTTGACCAATTGCCAGAGCGTCAGACGATCGTCCAGCGGCAAGGCTTCAAGGATGTAGGCGACGTCGGCGGAGTGCAAATCATCGAGCTTGCGTTGCAACTCGACGAGGTTTTGCCGGTGAACCAGGTTCTCGACCCGGTCGTGATGCGGACCTTCCTGGCGGTGAGTCAGGTCTTCGACCACCCGCTGACGCTGCAGCAGCTCAACAACTTGAGCGAGGCGGTCCTGCAAGCTTTCCTGCGTTTTCTTTACTTCAACTTCAGACATAGGCGAACTCCACTCCCAGCAGCGGGGCACGCAGGAAGGATCAATCAGTCAATTCATGATTGGAAAAACGGGGTACTGAGTAACTACTGGGTAAGTCCATGGAGGTATTCCACAAGCCCCGGCGGGGCTGACGGGCGCAATGATACACCGCCCGACGGTTTAAAACGTTAAAAAATCGCGGCTGAAACAAGCGCTTGCAAGACAAACCTGAGCGCTGCCTGATCCATCAAACTGCGACGACTCATCCTGAAAAGAAAACACACCACAGCCGAAAAATGTAACGACTACCCTTCAGATGGACCGTCATGGAGGACGTTTAATGCCATCAAATGCACCTTATTTTTTGTTGATCACCCTGCTCTGCCCGTCGCCCTGGGCGCTTGCCACGACCGTTCACCGCTGCGAGGCGGCCAACGGGCGCATTACCTTCACGACGTTGAGCTGTACGGCCGGAGACAGCCTTACGCTGCAGGATGTCCGCACCTTCACACCGGGCAGCACGACCGCTCTCATGCCGGAATCCGAGAATCGCGAAACATCAGGTATGAAAATCAAAAGGAGAGATCCGACTGTCGTCGGCAAGACCGAGGACAAATGTGGAAACCTCATCAGCGCCAGAGAGCGCCGCGAAGCCATCATCAATCAGCGGGTTGTCGCCGGCATGAGTCAGCAGGACGTCGAGAGTGCCCTTGGCAAGCCAGACAAGATCAGTATTCGCAACTCGACCACGAGCTACCGTTACGACACCCAGCGAGGTCGTAGCGCACACGTCGAGTTCGATGAGAGAGGATGCACCAAAGGAAAAGCCAAATCCCAGACGGCAAAAAGCCCGCGTTAAACGCGGGCTTTTTGTTGTTTGGTGCACTCGACAGGATTCGAACCTGTGACCGCTCGGTTCGTAGCCGAGTACTCTATCCAGCTGAGCTACGAGTGCATTTGTTGCCGCGCATTATAGGCCGTTTAATCTCTATGTAAAGCACTTTTTCTAGTAATTTCAAACACTTACCGAAGAAGCCAGATTACAACGTACTACGCAAATAATGGCGGAGAACGGGGGATTCGAACCCCCGACACCCTTTTGAGGTGTACTCCCTTAGCAGGGGAGCGCCTTCGGCCACTCGGCCAGCTCTCCGCAACACGGGGCGTATATTAACCAGCTTCTTCCCCGTTTGCAAACATAAAAAACGATAAAAATTAATGGCTTGGTTCTTCGTCCTTCTCTTTCTTTATACGCAGGTAAATTTCCTCACGGTGGACCGCAACCTCTTTCGGGGCGTTGACACCGATACGCACTTGATTTCCTTTGACGCCGAGCACGGTCACGGTGATTTCGCCATCACCAATAATCAGGCTTTCTGCACACCGACGAGTCAGAATCAGCATACCTTTCTCCTCACGCATTTCATTTCAGGGACAACAGTCTGCAAAAAAAAGGCACTCGACCTACAACCTGAACGATCGCAGCCCTACATGCCTGAGTATTGACTAGCGCGAGCAAAAGAACAGCCTCGAGTCGCACCATTCAAAAAAACAAAGGGCGCGGTCAGACCGTGCCCTTTGGCAAACGCATCACTCGCCCTGACGGGCCGGCGCGTCCAGTTCGAAAGCTGTGTGCAGAGCGCGCACAGCCAGTTCCAGGTACTTCTCTTCGATCACTACGGAGACTTTGATTTCCGAGGTCGAGATCATCTGGATGTTGATGCTTTCCTTGGCCAGGGATTCGAACATGCGGCTGGCCACGCCTGCGTGGGAGCGCATGCCGACACCGACGATCGACACCTTGGCAATCTTGATATCGCCAACGACTTCACGGGCACCGATCTCGCGAGCGGTGTTTTCCAGCACGGTTTGCGCTGCCTGGAAGTCATTGCGATGCACGGTGAAGGTGAAGTCGGTGGTGTTATCGTGCGCAACGTTCTGCACGATCATGTCGACTTCGATGTTCGCGCCGCTGATCGGCCCAAGAATCTTGAACGCCACACCCGGGGTGTCTGGCACGCCACGGATGGTCAGCTTGGCTTCATCGCGATTGAAAGCGATGCCGGAAATGATCGGCTGTTCCATGGTTTCCTCTTCATCAATAGTAATGAGGGTGCCCGGACCCTCCTTGAAGCTGTGCAGTACGCGCAGCGGAACGTTGTACTTGCCGGCGAATTCCACCGCACGGATCTGCAACACCTTGGAACCGAGGCTGGCCATTTCCAGCATCTCTTCGAAGGTAATCTTGTCCAGGCGCTGAGCCACGGACACCACACGCGGGTCGGTGGTGTAGACGCCGTCGACGTCGGTGTAGATCTGGCATTCGTCAGCCTTCAAGGCTGCCGCCAGCGCCACGCCGGTGGTGTCGGAACCGCCACGACCGAGGGTGGTGATGTTGCCGTGCTCGTCGACGCCCTGGAAACCGGCGACAACAACCACACGACCAGCCTTCAGATCACCACGAATCTTCTGGTCATCAATCTGCAAGATACGCGCTTTATTGTGCGCACTGTCCGTCAGAATCCGCACCTGGTTGCCGGTGTAGGACACCGCTGGCACGCCGCGCTTGATCAGCGCCATGGCCAACAGCGCAATCGTCACCTGCTCACCGGTGGAGACGATCACGTCCAGCTCACGAGGAACTGGCTGGCCGTCGCCACTGATTTGCTTGGCCAGATCGATCAGACGGTTGGTTTCGCCGCTCATTGCAGACAGCACAACCACCAGGTCATCGCCGGCCTCGCGGAATTTCTTAACCTTGTCGGCGACCTGCTCGATTCTCTCGACAGTGCCGACCGAGGTGCCTCCAAATTTCTGTACGATCAAAGCCATTTCAAAGCCGCCTCTGCCCATGAAGGGCGCCCAAATAATCACTCAAACAGCGTTCCGGCCCGCCACTAGACTGCGGGCCGGACACACTGCCTTATAAACCCTGCTCTACAAATGGAACAGTCAGGGCCAATGCCGCATCCAGTGCGCCAGCGTCAGTACCACCGCCTTGCGCCATGTCTGGACGACCACCGCCCTTCCCGCCCACTGCCGCAGCGGCTTGCTTCATCAAATCACCGGCTTTGAGTTGGCCAGTCAGGTCTTTGGTTACGCCTGCAACCAGAACGACCTTTTCCTCATGGACACTGCCGAGCAGGATCACTGCGCGGCCGAGTTTGTTTTTCAGTTGATCGACCAGCGCCAGCAGCGCCTTGCCGTCCTGACCGTCCAGACGCACGGCCAGCACTTTCACACCTTTGACATCCAGGGCAGAAGCCGACAGATCGTCGCCCGCCGCGCTGGCAGCCTTGGCCTGCAACTGCTCGAGTTGCTTCTCCAGCAGACGGTTGCGCTCCAGCACAGCCGACAGCTTGTCGATCAGGTTGTCGCGGCTACCCTTGACCAGGTTGGCCGCTTCCTTGAGTTGTTCTTCAGCAGCGTTCAAGTATGCCAGCGCTGCGGCGCCAGTGACCGCTTCGATACGACGCACGCCGGAAGCCACGCCGCCTTCGCTGATAATCTTCAGCAGGCCGATGTCGCCAGTCCGGTTGGCGTGGATACCACCGCACAGCTCGACGGAGAAATCACCGCCCATGCTCAGTACGCGCACGCTGTCGCCGTATTTCTCGCCGAACAGCGCCATGGCGCCCTTCTGCTTGGCGGTTTCGATATCGGTTTCTTCGGTTTCAACTTCGGAGTTCTTGCGAATCTCGGCGTTGACGATGTCTTCCAGCGCCTTCAACTGTTCAGGTTTAATGGCTTCGAAGTGGCTGAAGTCAAAGCGCAGGCGCTGACTGTCGACCAACGAGCCTTTCTGCTGAACGTGGTCGCCCAGCACCTGGCGCAATGCTGCGTGCAGCAAGTGAGTCGCCGAGTGGTTCAACGAAGTCGCGTGACGCACTTCGGCATCAACATGAGTCTCTACCGGCGCACCAATGGTCAGGCTGCCCGAGGCCAGCACGCCGTGATGCAAGAAGGCGCCACCCGTTTTAGTGGTGTCGCGTACGTCAAAGCGCGCGTTACCGACCTGAAGAAAGCCGCAGTCACCGATCTGACCGCCGGATTCAGCGTAGAACGGCGTCTGGTTCAGTACGACCACACCTTCTTCGCCTTCACTGAGCACGTCGACCGACTGGCCATCTTTATAGAGACCAACGACTTTCGCCGCACCTTTAGTCGCTTCATAGCCAGTGAATTCGGTGGCCACATCAACCTTGACCAGGCTGTTGTAGTCCATGCCGAAGGAGCTGGCGGAACGGGCACGGACGCGCTGGGCTTCCATTTCGCGCTCGAAGCCTTCTTCGTCGATGGTCAGGCTGCGTTCGCGAGCGATGTCGCCGGTCAGGTCCATCGGGAAACCGTAGGTGTCGTAGAGTTTGAACACTACGTCGCCCGGCACCACGTCGCCTTTGAGCTCGGCCAGATCCTGCTCGAGGATTTTCAGGCCCTGCTCCAGGGTCTTGGCGAACTGCTCTTCTTCAGCTTTCAGTACACGTTCAATGTGCGCCTGCTGGGATTTCAGCTCAGGGAAGGCTTCGCCCATCTCGGCGACCAGTGCCGCAACGATCTGGTAGAAGAAGCTGCCCTTGGCGCCCAGCTTGTTGCCGTGACGGCAGGCGCGACGAATGATCCGGCGCAGCACGTAACCGCGACCTTCGTTGGACGGCAGCACGCCGTCGGCAATCAGGAAACCGCACGAACGAATGTGGTCGGCGACGACTTTCAGCGAAGCCTGAGCGTCGTTGGTGCAACCGATGGCCTTGGCCGATGCACTCAGCAGGCTCTGGAACAGGTCGATTTCATAGTTCGAGTGAACGTGTTGCAGCACGGCACTGATCCGCTCCAGGCCCATGCCGGTATCGACCGACGGCGCTGGCAGCGGGTGCAACACGCCATCGGCGGTGCGGTTGAACTGCATGAACACGTTGTTCCAGATTTCGATGTAACGGTCGCCGTCTTCTTCAGGTGAGCCCGGTGGGCCGCCCCAGATGTCGGCGCCGTGATCGTAGAAAATCTCGGTGCAAGGACCGCACGGGCCGGTATCGCCCATGGTCCAGAAGTTGTCAGACGCGTACGGCGCGCCTTTGTTGTCGCCGATACGAACCATGCGCTCGGCCGGAACACCGATTTCCTTGGTCCAGATGTCGTACGCCTCGTCATCGCTGGCGTAGACGGTGACCCAGAGCTTTTCTTTCGGCAGGTTCAGCCACTTGTCGGACGTCAGGAAGTTCCAGGCGTAGGTGATTGCATCGCGCTTGAAGTAATCACCGAAGCTGAAGTTACCCAGCATTTCGAAGAATGTGTGGTGACGAGCGGTATAACCGACGTTTTCCAGGTCGTTGTGCTTGCCGCCGGCGCGCACGCATTTCTGGCTGCTGACCGCGCGGGTGTACGCGCGTTTTTCCTGGCCCAGGAAGCAGTCCTTGAACTGGTTCATCCCCGCGTTAGTGAACAGCAGGGTTGGGTCGTTGCCCGGAATCAAAGAGCTGGAGGCTACACGGGTGTGGCCTTGCTCTTCGAAGAAGCGAAGGAAGGCTTCACGGATTTCTGCGCTTTTCATTAGGTTCTTCCACGGAGGCTGCGGCCAAAGGCCTGTGCGAAACGTCAACAGACGAAGCGACGGCAAAGGGCCGCATTATATAGGCCCTGCGCGCGGGGTACAGCGTGTTTATACGATAGAAACGGTCAATTGGACCGCTAACGCTATCAGTTGCGCGAAAACTCGACGAATGTCGCGACGACCTGCTCGATTTGAGCGCGGCTGACGTCCATGTGCGTGACCATGCGCAGACGTCCGGCAGCGCTCAGCTTGATCCCGCGTTCAGCGGCAAACGCCTTGATGGCCTCGGCCTTGTCGCCCATCTGCACGTAAACCATGTTGGTCTGCACCGGCTCGACCTCGTAACCCGCCGCTCGCAAGCCTTCGGCCAGCAACTGCGCATTGGCGTGGTCATCAGCCAGACGCTGAACATGGTTATCCAGCGCGTACAAACCTGCTGCCGCCAGAATCCCGGCCTGGCGCATGCCGCCGCCGACCATCTTGCGCAGGCGTCGCGCCTTAGCGATCAATTCGACCGAGCCGCACAGCACCGAACCGATCGGCGCGCCCAGGCCTTTGGACAGGCAGACCGATACGGAATCAAAGTGCTGAGTAATTTCCCGGGCATCGACACCCAATTTGACCGCCGCGTTGTACAGCCGCGCGCCGTCCAGGTGCAGCTGCAACCCCTGTTCACGGGTAAAGCTTCGAGCCCGCGCCAGATACTCCAACGGCAAAACCTTGCCTTGCATGGTGTTTTCCAGCGCCAGCAAATGGGTACGGGCGAAGTGGAAGTCATCCGGTTTGATCGCAGCCGCGACGTGCGCCAGGTCCAGCGAGCCGTCGGCCTGCACTTCCAGTGGCTGCGGCTGGATCGAACCCAGCACCGCTGCACCACCCCCTTCGTACTTATACGTGTGAGCCTGCTGGCCGACGATGTATTCGTCACCGCGTTCGCAGTGGGCCATCAAGCCCAGCAGATTGCTCATGGTGCCCGTCGGAACAAACAGCGCTGCAGCAAAACCCAACTGATTCGCAAGCTCGGCTTCCAGACGATTGACCGTCGGATCTTCGCCGTAAACGTCGTCACCAGTGGCCGCGCCGGCCATCGCGTCGAGCATCCCTGCGGTCGGTTGCGTGACGGTGTCGCTGCGAAGATCAATAACGCTCATGAATCTGGCCTCGGTAAGCAGGGAAAATCCCTTTCAGTCAGGAATTACTGCGGTCATGCGGACGAATAATCAACCCTTGGGTAGGAAAAGACTTCCTGAACCGACGAAAAAGTCGATAGCAATCATCAGATAGCAGCAATGCACAGGTGAGAAATATGTGTTAAAAACGCTTCGTCGCCAAACAATCTGGCGGCAAAACGTTCTCAGGGCGGGGTGCAACTCCCCACCGGCGGTAATTGCGCGCAATGCGCATAGCCCGCGAGCGCTTGGCGACAGGCACGGCAATGGCTGTGATGGCGGCAAGGTCAGCAGACCCGGTGTGATCCCGGGGCCGACGGTCATAGTCCGGATGAAGAGAGAACGGGATTGGCGCCAAAGGGCCGTCCGCAGGCATTCGTGCGAGCGTGCGTACCCTTAAATCCCATTCGATTCATATGCCCTGTTTTTTACATAAACAGGAGTCAGAACATGCAACCCACCGCAATCGATAGCAAAAGCAAAAACCATCAGGGCGAGCGCGTTGCGTTCATCCAGGCCTGCTGGCACAAGGAAATCGTCGATCAGAGCCGTAAAGGCTTTGTGGCCGAAATGATTGTTCAGGGTTATCAGGAATCGGAAATCGATTTCTTTGAAGTCGGCGGCGCCTTTGAAATTCCGCTGCACGCCAAGCTGCTGGCCAAGTCCGGTCGTTATGCCGGCATCGTCGCGGCGGGTCTGGTAGTCGACGGCGGCATCTATCGCCACGAATTCGTCGCCCAGTCGGTGATCAGCGGTTTGATGCAAGTTCAGCTGGAAACCGAAGTGCCGGTGTTCTCGGTGGTTTTGACCCCGCACCACTTCCATGCTGGCGAAGAACATCAGAAGTTCTTCTTCGAGCACTTTGTGCATAAAGGCCAGGAAGCGGCGAAGACGTGCGCGGATACGTTGCACAAGATGCGTGCGTTGCGTCGTAGCGAGCCACGTGCGGTAGCCGTTTAAACTCAAAACCTGTGGTTTGGGGTGAGGTCTTTGGCTTCACTCAAATCAAATGTGGGAGCGAGCTTGCTCGCGATGGCGGACTGACAGCCAACATAACGTTGAATGTTGACCCGCTATCGCGAGCAAGCTCGCTCCCACATTGGTTCTATGCCTGGCATGAGATCAGGGTCAGGCGAGGTTTTCGTCGGTAGTCGGCACAATCAGGATGCCGGCGCGCAGGCCGTTCTTGACCTTGGGGTTCGGGAAGATGATCCGGGCACCCTCCTCCTCAATGATCCACCGGGTCTGTGCGATGTCTTCGGCCAGCAGGTAACCCACTTCCAACTCCGAAAAGTTCTCGATGTCCGCTGGCAGATTCAAGCGGAAGCTATCGCTGTGCTTGATGATTTCTCGCGCCACGCTAAACAGCTGCAAACCGTCCAGCGCCTCTTCGGTCTGGGCTGGTTCGTTGCCTTCGATAATCTGTTTGAGGCGGGTTTCCAGCAGATCGACGTTGACCCCATCGTTCTGCCCGAACGGCCGCGCCTTGCCCAGTTCAAGGGTAAAAGACTCGGCACCAAGTTTGTCGTAAGTGTAGGAGCTGAAAACGATGGACGGCTTGTTTTGCAGCAGCACCGCTTCCATGCCGGCAGCGCGCAGGCGCGCCAGTTCCAGGCGTGAATGCTGACGGCCTTCTTTCCAGGGATACAGCGCGAACTGCTCGATTTTCGAACCGCGAATGGCCGTGTGCAGGTCGTAGTGCAGACGGTTGCGATCCGGCAGGCTGAAGAAACTCGCCGCCAGCCGCTCCAGTTCACACGCGCGCAGGGCTTCGGAGCCGCTGCTTTGTTCGTGACGGCCGTTGAACAGCCGATTGACGTCCTGCTCGATGAAACGCTCGCCTTTGCGAATCGCTTCCGGGTTACCGAACAGGAACAGAATACGTGCGCGGGGCTTAAGATCGCCGCGGGCAATGTCGTGCAACAGGCGATCAAGCAACTCGATCGGAGCTGTTTCGTTGCCATGGATGCCGGCCGATAGCAGCAGATCCAGGCCTTTGTCGCGAGCTTCAGGTGGCCGGACTTCCAGCGCACCTTCGCTCAACCAGCGCATGCGCACGCCTTCGACAGTCAGTTGAGTCTTCTCCGCCGGTTCGCGGCCGGCGAGGGTCAGTTCAAGCAGTTTGCCGAGGGCGAGCATAGAGCGGTTTCCTTAGTGGTCGTGCGCGCAATCCGGGCCGTGCACGTGGTCTTCGTCACCGACTTCAGCCGGTTCCATTTCCAGTTGCAGACTTACCAGATTAGTCGCCAATGGGCGCAGCAGCAGGTTTGCGTATTCAGCGTCACCTTCTTCGACGTCCACGCCGATCAGCAATTGGCCGCGGCCGTCTTGCTGAATCCACAGCTCTTTGCCTTGCCACATGACCGCGACGCGGGTGCAGGAGGTTTCCAGTTGCGTGCCGTCGGTGTCTTCAAGGATCAGCTGCAGGGTATCGCTCATGGTCTTTACGCTCTCGACGTTCAATTGATCTGGAATGGATAAACCGCGCCCAGTTTAAGGATTTGCGTCAGTTCATCCAGTGCCGCCCGGCACTCAAGCAGCAATTGCGGGTCCGCGAGATCGTTTTCGGTCATGCGGTCGCGGTAGTGCTTGTCGACCCATTCGGTCAGCGTGCCGTACAACGGTGCCGTCATGATAACCCCTGGGTTGACGGCCGCCAGTTCGGTTTCGTTGAGCGCGACGCGCAGTCGCAGGCAAGCCGGGCCGCCGCCGTTCTGCATGCTTTGCTTCAAATCGAACACTTTCACTTCGCGGATCAGGCCACCGGAACTGGTCAAACCTTGCAGGTACTGCCAGACACGCTCGTTGCCACGGCATTCTTCCGGCACGATCAACAGCATCGAGCCGTCAGGACGCGACAGCAGTTGGCTATTGAACAGGTAGGAACGAACGGCGTCTTCCACGGTGACCGCGGAACGCGGTACGCAGATCGACTGAAATTTCCCACCGACTTTGGCGAGCTTGCTTTGCAATTCAGCGAGCATCTGCTCGGTGTCGAGGAACGCGTCCTCGTGATAGAACAGCACCTCGCCATTACCCACCGCGATCACATCGTTGTGGAACACGCCCTGATCGATCACCGACGGATTCTGCTGAGCGTAGACCACGCCGTCATCGCTCAAGCCGTGCAGGCGGGCAACCGCCTGGGAGGCTTCGAGGGTCTGACGGGCCGGGTATTTCTGCGGTGCCGGGTAACGGGTGTCGAACGCGCTGCGACCGAACACGAAGAACTCGACGCCCGCTTCGCCGTATTCACGGCAGAAACGGGTGTGGTTGGCTGCGCCTTCGTCCCCGAACTGCGCCACGGCCGGCAAGGCGGTGTGGTGAGCGAAATGCTTCTGATCAGCGAACATCGCCCCCAGCACGCGACTGGTAGTCGGGTGTTCGATGCTGCGGTGATATTTGCAGTTCAGGTTGGCCGCGGTGAAATGCACACGGCCATCCGCGGTGTCGGCGCTCGGGCTGACGGTGGCGGCGTTAGCCACCCACATGCTCGACGCCGAGCAACTGGCCACCAGCAACGGCATCGCATCTTTAGCCGCCTGCTCGATCACCTGAGCGTCGGTGCCGCTGAAACCCAAACGACGCAGGGCTGCCACGTCCGGGCGTTCCTGTGGTGCGAGCACGCCCTGTTGAAAGCCCATTTCCATCAGCGATTTCATCTTCGCCAGGCCTTGCAGCGCGGCTTCCTTCGGGTTCGAAGACTGCTGGCTGTTGCTCTGGGACGCGACGTTGCCGTAGGACAAACCGCCGTAGTTATGGGTCGGCCCCACTAGACCGTCAAAATTGACTTCATAGGATTTCATCAGCGAGGCTCCACGAGAATCTGTTGTTGTAGGCATCTGGTAACTGTTCTTTGAGACCGAGTCGCGGCTATCGCGAGCAAGCTCGCTCCCACAGGTTTTGCGCAATCCTTGTGGGAGCGGGCTTGCCCGCGATTGGGCCTTACGACATGCGCACGCCCGGGGTCAGCGCAGCCGGCAAGGTCAAGCTCGGCGTTTCCAGCGAAGCAACCGGGTACGCGCAGTAATCTGCCGCGTAGTAGGCGCTGGCACGGTGGTTGCCCGAGGCGCCGACACCGCCGAATGGCGCGCTGCTCGCAGCACCGGTCAGCTGTTTGTTCCAGTTGACGATGCCAGCACGGCTTTCCAGCCAGAACTGCTGATAACGCGCCTCGGAATCCGACAGCAGACCGGCCGCCAGGCCATAGTCGGTATCGTTGGCTTCAGCGATCGCCGCCTCAAAATCAGCGTAGCGGATCACTTGCAGCAGCGGGCCGAACAGCTCTTCGTCAGGGCGATCAGCCACTGCCGTTACGTCCAGAATGCCTGGGGTCAGCAAGGCGGCTTGAGCTTGAGGTTGAGTCATTTCCAGCAATGCTACTGCGCCGTTACCCAGCAGATGTTCCTGCGCATCCATCAGTGCTTTCGCAGCGCCGAGGGAAATCACCGAGCCCATGAACGGTGCCGGTTGCTGATCAAACGCGCCGACGTCAATCGTACGGCTGACCGCCACCAGACGCGCCAGCAGCGAGTCACCCCAGGCGCCCTGCGGCACCAGCAAGCGGCGCGCACAGGTGCAACGCTGACCGGCGGAAATGAACGCCGACTGAATGATGGTGTAAACGGCAGCATCGAGGTCTGCGACCTGATCAACGACCAGCGGGTTGTTACCGCCCATTTCCAGCGCGAGGATCTTGTCCGGACGACCGGCAAACTGTTGATGCAGGTGATTGCCGGTGCGGCTGGAGCCGGTGAAGAACAAGCCATCGATGCCCGGGTTCGCCGCCAGGGCGATACCGGTCTCGCGAGCGCCTTGCAGCAGGTTCAACACGCCTGCCGGCAGACCGGCTTCGATCCAGCACTTGACCGTCAGTTCGGCGACTTTCGGCGTCAGCTCGCTTGGTTTGAACAGCACGCTATTACCGGCCAGCAGCGCCGGCACGATGTGACCGTTCGGCAGGTGACCAGGGAAGTTGTAAGGCCCGAACACCGCGACCACACCGTGTGGCTTGTGGCGCAACACGGCGGTGGCGTCGCCCAAGGGGCCGCTCTTCTCGCCGGTACGTTCGCGGTAGCTCTGCACCGAGATGGCAATCTTGTTGACCATGCTGGTGACTTCGGTCGCCGCTTCCCACAAAGGCTTGCCGGTTTCTTCACCGATAGTGCGAGCCAGTTCGTCAGCATTGTTCTTCAGCGCGGCGGCAAAGGCCTCCAGCACTGTGATGCGCTCTTCCAGGGTACGTCGGGCCCAGCCCGGGAATGCCTGGCGCGCGGCTTGCACGGCCGATTCAACCTGAGCAGGGGTAGCGCCTTCGCCGGCCCACAGCACTTGTTGGGTTACCGGGTTCAGCGACTGAAAGGCTTCACCCTGGCCGGCCAGCCATTCACCTGCGATGTACAGCGAATTCATTATTTCGACTCCCTGGCAGCGGACAACGTAACGGCGCGCACTTGATCGCCGGCGTTTAGTTGAAGACGTTTGGCGGTCAGTGGATCGACCACCAGCGTACCGGCGGCGAAACGTGCAGGAGCAGCAGTGATCCGGCAGTCGTCGCGCTTGCGGTTATGAATCAGGAACGGTGTGGCGTCGTCACCCGGCGTGCCGATGGCCAGCACCAGCGCCTGGCTGTCGCGCACTGCGCGGATCTTGCCGGTTTCACACTCAACAGCAGGACCGGCGTCGAAGATGTCGACGTAGCCTTGATAGCTGAAACCTTCGCTTTTGAGCATGGCCAACGCCGGCTCGGTGTCCGGATGAACCTGGCCGATCACGTTGCGCGCATCTTCCGACAGGAAGCAGGTGTAAAGCGGGAATTTCGGCATCAGTTCGGCGATGAACGCCTTGTTGCCCACGCCAGTCAGGTAGTCAGCCTGGCTGAATTCCATCTTGAAGAAGTGACGCCCCAGGCTTTCCCAGAACGGCGAACGCCCCGCTTCATCGGACATACCGCGCATCTCGGCGATGATCTTGTTGCCGAACAGCTGCGGGAACTCGGCGATGAACAGCATCCGCGCCTTGGCCAGCATGCGGCCGTTGAGGCCGGTGCGGTAGTCGGCGTGCAGGAACAGCGAGCACAGCTCGGAGTTACCGGTCAGGTCATTGGCCAGGAACAGCGTTGGAATTTCGCGATAGATGTTCAACTCTTGCGAAGCGCTGACGGTCAAGCCAACCCGGAAGTTGTACCAAGGCTCACGCAGACCGACGGCACCGGCAATGGCGGAAATACCCACCACACGGCCGTCATCATCTTCGAGCACGAACAGGTAGTCCGCATCGCCCCGCCCGGCTTCGCCGCGGAAGGTCTTCTCGGCCCAGCCGACCCGATGGGCCAGACGCTCTTCGTTGGCCGGCAAGGTGGTCAGGCCGGTGCCGGTGCTGCGGGCCAGGTCGATCAGAGCGGGTAAATCGCTGCTGCGTACGGGACGAACGATCATGCTATCTCCTCAAACGGGTCGCAGACGCCACCCGTGAAACTTCGCTGCTTTCTAGGCAATTCTCTCTAGGATTAAAGCAGGCGTTAAACCGCCACCAGGCGCACGCTTGCACCTTCACCGACGCCCAAGGCTTCGGCCGCTTCAAGATCCAGGGTCACGGGCTTGCCCGGCGCGTAATCGAGCTCAAGCAAAACAGCGCGGTAATCCTGCAACTGGGCGTTGGCCACCAGGTACTGACGACCGGCGCCTTTGACCGGCTCGCCGATTTTCACCGGGACGACTCGGCTCTGGGCGATCGAACGGATCCCCGAGACACGGGCATGCAGGGTCGGCCCGCCGTCGAAAATGTCGATGTAGTGATCGGTTTCGAAGCCTTCGCGCATCAGGATGTCGAAGGTGATCTGCGCCCGTGGGTGCACCTGCCCCATCGCCTCTTGAGCGGAGTCCGGCAGCAGCGGCACATAGATCGGGTAATGCGGCATCAACTCGGCCAGGAACGTCCGGCTCTTCAGACCGCACAGACGCTCGGCAGCGGCGTAGTTGAGGTCGAAGAAATTACGACCGATGGCATCCCAGAACGGCGAATCACCATTTTCATCGCTGTAACCGACGATCTCGGTCACCACAGAATCGGCAAAACGCTCCGGATGGCTGGCCACGAACAGCAAGCGACCACGGGAGTTGAGTTCCGACCAGGCCGAACCCACCAGCTCCGGCAGCACGTAGAAACTGGTCAGCAAACTATTGCCGGTCAGGTCGTGGCACTGGGATAGCACGTGGATCTTGTTATGAATCTTCAGCTCGCGGGAGGCGTGCACAAAGGTTTCATTACGGAAGCTGTAGAACGGCTCGGAATAACCGGCCGACGCAACGATGGCCGAACAGCCCACCAGTTTGCCGGTGGTGGTGTCTTCGAGGACGAAGAAATAGCTCTCTTCACCGTTGAAGCTGACTTCGGCGGCGAATGAGGCTTCGCTTGCTGCGATCTTGTCGCTCAGGCGTTCAACGTCATCCGGCAAGGAAGTGACACCAATCGGGCTGTCCGCAGCCAGACGCTGTACCTCGCCCAGATCAGCCATTTGCGCGGGGCGCATCACCAGCATGGTGTCACTCCTTTCTCGAAAAACTCTTTGAGGAAAAATAACCGGGCCAGTCCTGAAAACTCAGAGTCAACTGTGGGAGCGAGCTTGCTCGCGATGAGGCCCTGCCAGTCGCCATCAATGTCGACTGTCAGATAGCTATCGCGAGCAAGCTCGCTCCCACATTGAATCTGGCCCGGCATAAAAATTGGGTTCGACGCCCGAAAGTCAGGCGTCGAATTAACTATCAGGCTTGAGTCAGTTTGGCTGCGGCGCGCTCGAAACGGTCCAGACCGGCATCGATATCGGCGTCTTCAACCACCAGACTTGGCGCGAAACGAACCACGTCCGGGCCGGCTTGCAGAATCATCAGGCCTTCTTTTTCAGCGGCGTTGAAGATGTCCTTGGCCTTGCCTTTCCAGGCATCGTTCAGCACGCAACCAATCAACAGGCCCATACCCCGGACCTGGGTGAACAGGCCGTACTTCTCGCCGATCTGCTCCAGGCGAGCCTTGAACTTGTCGTGCTTGGCGTTCACGCCGGCCAGCACTTCAGGGGTATTAACCACGTCGATCACGGCTTCAGCGACAGCGCACGCCAGCGGGTTGCCGCCATACGTGGTGCCGTGAGTGCCGACGACCAGGTGTTTGGCCAGGTCTTCGGTGGTCAGCATTGCGGCGATCGGGAAACCACCGCCCAGGCTCTTGGCGCTGGTCAGGATGTCCGGCGTCACGCCGTAATGCTGGTAGGCGAACAGCTTGCCGCTGCGGCCCATGCCGGTTTGCACTTCGTCGAAAATCAGCAGCGCGTTGTGCGCGGTGCACAGTTCACGGACGCCTTGCAGGTACTCGAGCTCAGCCGGGATGACGCCGCTCTCGCCCTGGATCGGCTCCAGAACCACAGCGCACGTCTTGTCGGAAATGGCGGCTTTCAGCGCGGCCAGATCGTTGAACGGCACGTGGGTGATACCGGTGATCTTCGGACCGAAGCCATCGGAATACTTCGACTGACCGCCGACGTTCACGGTGAACAAGGTACGACCGTGGAAGCTGTTGAGCGCGGCGATGATTTCGTACTTTTCGCTGCCGAAACGATCGAAACCGACGCGACGGGCCAGCTTGAAGGCGGCCTCGTTGGCTTCGGCGCCGGAGTTGCAGAAGAACGCGCGGTCGGCAAACGTAGCGTCGATCAGCTTATGCGCGAGGCGCAAGGCCGGCTCATTGGTGAAGACGTTGGACACGTGCCACAGCTTGTTCGCCTGCTCGGTCAAGGCAGCGACCAGCGCCGGGTGCGCATGGCCCAATACGTTAACGGCAATCCCGCCGGCGAAGTCGATCAGCTCGCGGCCAGACTGGTCCCAGACGCGGGAACCGGCGCCACGAACAGGAATGAAAGCGGCAGGCGCGTAGTTGGGAACCATTACCTGGTCGAAATCGGCGCGTTGTACCGCAGCGTGCTCAACGGACATCGGAGTCTCCTGATGAGGAACACTCGCCTGAAACTGGCGAGCGATGAGGGGATTGTAAGGACAGTTTTCAGCCCGGCCTTGCCGCCAAGCGACAACTTCTTATAGCGCAAACCCCGGTTTTTCCCGGGTTTACGGCAATGCGACATATAGGGTCGCAAAGGCGCAGTTTAAACCGCCGGCACAGGTTATAGGCAGGCTTGTCGAACGGTGCGGTAAATATGTACCGCACGGAACCGATCATCGTCTGTTTTGCTGGCGGCTCATCCAAAACGCTAAGGGAATAGCGCATGAGCCGATACGAGAACGATCGCCTTTCCACTACTGGAGGCAGTGAATCCGCTACGCAGCCGGACGATCACTACCATCACCTGTTCAACAATCTGCCAGTCTGGGTATTAGAAGCATCGTCCAGTACGCATAGCGCCCTCAAGAACTCCACGCTTATGACGCCGGACTGGCATGGCACCGCAACGCCCCTACAGCACCAGTCGCTGAAAAAGATCAGTCAGGAACACTGGACCCATCGAAATCGTCTGGACTCAATGCTGTCGAAGCTGCGAAGCGCACAAGCCTTTGCCGAACCGCTGCTGAGCGACGCCCTGAAAACCCGGTTTGACCTGGATCTGGACGTCAAAACCACCTTCCTGCGCCTGTACATCCCTCAAACCGTGCCGCTTTTCGGAATCAAGACTGGCGCCGCGCGCACCTGGACCGTGTCGATGCTCGACGCCGCCCTGCATAACTTTCAGGAATCGGAAACAGCGGCAGGGGCTTACGAGTCAGCCTCGACGTTCATCACCAAACCTTCGCCCACAGGACAGTTCGATACGCTGCCGGCGGTCAAGCAAAAGCTCACTATCCCGGCCTTTACCCGGTTATGCCGGGAACTGGATATCGGCGCCCGGTACAACGCTTACCTCAAAGACAATCTGGGGCTCTCCAACCCGGTGGCCGGTGCGGTGTTGAAATCGAAGGTGCTCGGCTCGCACAAAACAGCACTCCAATTTGCGCTGCAGATGGCGCAAGTCCGAAAGGATATTTCAGCGGATGCCCATCTCTCGATCCTGCGCATTCTGGAAGGGCGTTCGGGTGCTCGACTGGATGGGCAGCCGCTGCATGGTCACGACCTGACAATGATGTCCTCCTCGCTGACCAGCATTGTCATTTTCGCGGCGAGCCTGGAGCGAGCACGCACGGCAACACGGATCATTGCCTACATTCCCGATGATCCAGAGCATCCTCTCAAGGAATACCCGAACACATTGGCGTTCATGACCGAGCTCACCCGCAAACTGCGCTCGCCCGCTTATCAAACGTTCTTCAGTCGCTTCGTCGACCACAAGGAAAGAGGACATTTTTTCGCGGACCTCAACCGTCGCCTCCAGAGCGTGACCTGGCATCAACAACGACAGGGCGACCCACTGCCGAGCTGGCGCGAAACACCCATCGACAAGCCTGATTTGCGGTTTTCGGCGATCCCGTTCAGAGCGGACCTGTGGAACCATCTCTATCAGCGACAGCTGAACAAGATCCTCAACGATGCAAACACGCTCGCTGTCTCCACCGCCACTGCCGACAGCAACGCGCGATGGGCATTGTGGAATGCCTTCATCAAAGTGGCCTCGACAATCCTTGAAATCGCGACGTTCGTTGCGTTGCCTTTCGTCCCGTTTCTCGGCGGATTGATGCTGGGCTACATGGCCTACCAGTTACTCGACGAAACCTTCGAAGGCATAGTGGACCTGGCTGAAGGGCTGAAAACAGAAGCGTTCGGGCATCTGATGACGTTCGTCGAAACGGTGGTTCAGGTGGGGACTTTTGCGGTGGGCGGCGCCATCGCTGCCCGAACCCTCAGCCGTCTGCTCTCTCGTGAAGCTATTGCGCTTGTCGACCCACTCAAACTCGTCACAACGCCCGAAGGAAAAACCCGCTACTGGAAGCCGGATCTCAAGCCTTACGAACAAGCACTCATTTTGCCCGAAGGAGCAAAACCCGATCATCTGGGCCTCTATCAAAACGAGGGCAAGATGCTGCTGCCACTGGAGGGAAAACTGTATGCCGTGAAGCCCGACCGCGTGTCAGGCACGTTTCAGATTGAGCATCCGAACCGAACTGATGCCTATCAGCCCCCTCTGCTGCATAACAACCACGGCGCCTGGCACACGGAACTGGAGCAACCGCTGAACTGGGACCGGGAAAAGGTCATGCGCCGCCTCGGCCACAGCGTCGAGTCGTTCACCAGCGCCGAGCGCGAACAGATCCTGCGGGTCAGCGGTTACCACGACAACGTAGTGCGCGAAATGCATGTCGAACATTATCGTCCGCCTTCGCTGCTGACAGACACGATCAAGCGTTTCAGGATCAACCGGGACATCGAAACCTTTATTGAACAGATCGGCAGCGACCAACCCGAGCGCTATCGGAAGGCCGATGTGACCCTGCAACACCAACTGCTGACCAGCTTCGATTCATGGCGTGTCGACACGCCAATGCCGGCACCGGAAACCCAAACGCGAGCCTTCAGAAAACTAACGGCCGAACTCGCCCGCAAGCACGATAAATCGCTATTCGAGACACGCTATCGCGCGCAAGAGAAGACCGGCAACGTGCAGGTCCAGCGACTGCTCGACGACGTGCATGGATTGCCGACCGATGTCGCGCAAGAGCTGGTGAGCAATGCAACCGGGATCGAATTACGCCAGCTGCACAACGGTCGCACGCCCCCACGGCTCAAGGAGGCAGCACTAAAAGCCATGGAGGCCGTACGCGCAACCCGAGCCTGTGAAGGCCTTTATTCCGACATTCTGGACAACACCGACGCCCACCGACTGGCCTTGCAAAGCCTGAGTTCGCTGCCCGGTTTTCCCGCCGAGCTGCGTATTGAAGTGAGGGATTACGCCCATGACGGTCTTGTGCGCGACAGTATTGGCCAGCTTGATGCCCCGATTGTGAAAACACTGGTACGCGCGGAGGTTGGTACTTACCAGGTATATCAAGACAGCGAATCGGTGCCCGGTGATTTTTATCAGGGACTTTTTCAGGCGCTGCCGCAAGCACAGCGTAATGCGTTGAGCCCATCGATCGCAAATGCTCAGGCACTCAAACTACATATCGCCGAACATGCACTGAACCAACCGGCACTACGCAAACTGTTTGCAAAAAATCCCAACCGAAAACCGTTCTACGATCCGACGACCATGCGCTTGCCTGGCGGCTCGGATGGATACCGGCGCAGTTACTTCCCGACGCCGTCCCTCAACGAACGTGTTCGCGAGATTTACCCCAGCCTTTCCGAGGAGGAACTCCAGTCTGTTGTTCTCCAGTTACAAACGCATCCCGACGGCGCTCGCATGGCGCTCTCACGCCTATCCAGCGAGCTCTCGCGACTGCAGCAGGACCTGAACACCTGGATAAACGATTCGCCCACTGTCCACCCGCAAACCCGAGCCCCCTTGAACGAACTGGAACAGCAGGTCGCTCGACACAATCGCAGGCTGCTGGCCCAGGAAATCCAGCGCAGCTGGCGCCGACAATCAGAGCGGGACTTCGATGCCCCGGACGACACGCCGCGCTATGCGCTCAGATTTGCCGAGCCGATCCTTGGCGATCTACCGACGCTGACGGCCGATTTCCCCCATGTGTCATTGCTGTCCCTTGAAGGCGGTCATGCGGTGCAGGGTGTTCCCGAGTTTCTGCAGCGTTTCAATGGCTTGCGCCGCCTCGATTTAAAACGCTTTTCCCTGACCGCCCTCCCCGAGGCCATTCCTCGAATGACGGACCTTGATGCGCTGGTGTTAAGCGATTGCGGAATCAGGTTCGACGCAGCCAACTGGGCGAAACTGTCTTCATTGAACAAACTGGTCATGCTGGATCTATACCAGAACCCGTTCTCTATGGTGCCCAGTGTCGAATCTATGCCTGAGCTTGTTCACCTGGACCTGAGCCGTACCGGCCTGACCGACATTCCCGACAGCGTAGTTCGCCACCCAAAACTTGATACCGCCAAACTCCTGGGCAACAAGATCAGCGAGTTGCCTGCGGAGCTCTTCCAAAGTGAGGTGTACGGTAAGCACGGCATACCCCTGACGCATAACCCGCTCTCGGACAATGCGCGACAAATGATCAAGCTTCACTATTTCGACAGCTCATACGATTTGGGCATCTCCGCCCCAGAGGCAGATATCAACCGAGTCATGGCGCTGTACCCGAACCTGGAGGTCGAACAGGCGAGCGAGTTTGTCTATGAACTGGCAGGCACACTGGCAGACGGCCGAATCGAGCTGACAAATCTTGAAGCGGAGTTGGCACAGCTGAGCAACGACTTGGTGGTATGGACTGCCGACCTTCCGGCCCAACACCCGTTGACGGGCGAACCGTTCACCGCCCAACAACAGCTTGTCGAGCGCATGAACCGTGACCAGTTCAAACAGACACTGGAGCAGTGCTGGCGGCATGAAAGCGAACAGGATGATTTCAATGAGGCGCTAGAGCCGACTTTTGAACTCACTATCCGCCCGATCATCAACGGAGAACTGCCGCCCCTGAGCGCTGATTTCAGCCATGTAACGGTGCTGGAGATTAATAGTGCCAATGGCGTGACACGTATCGGACGATTCCTGGAAGGCTTCCCCAACCTCAAAAGCCTCAAGCTTCGCGACTGTAATCTGGGCAACATTCCCGATGCTGTGTTCAAGATGGGTCAACTGCGGTCGCTGTCGCTCCCTGAGTGCCGAGTCGAACTGTCAGCGGAATCGGCAAGTGCGCTGGCGGGAATGGAACAGCTCGATTATCTCGATCTGGCCCACAACCCCCTGAGGCAAACACCTGACCTGAGTCAGATGAGGGAGCTCACGACCGTACTGCTGAATGACACCGGTATCACCGAAATACCGCACGGTCTGCTGCAAATGACAGAGCTGGACTGGGCCGACCTCAGTGGCAACGCCATCTCCGAAGTCCCCAGCGACGTGCTGGAACTGCCGGTGGAAATCGCTGAAAACATCAGTTTTCGAGGTAATCGATTTTCCGGGGAGAGCCTGCTACGGCTGATCGGTTACTTCGAACGGACGGGCATGGACTTTGGCGTGGAAGAGGTGATCAATCGAGGAGAGATGGAGATCTCGACTTCTGAAGGCTCCGAAATAGAGGAGTAAATCAGCCTCAGCAGGTGACGTGATTGCTCTGTCACCCACGCTCCGAGGGCACCGACGACAATTCGAACGGGCTGCTGCTGCGCCGCTGGTTGCGATCTTCCCGCGGTGTGGCACCGAAGAAGTTGCGGTAGGCGCTGGAGAAATGCGGCCCCGAGGAGAAGCCACACGACAGGCCGATCTGGATGATCGACTTGCTGGTTTGCATCAACATTTGCCGGGCCTTGTTCAGGCGCAGTTCCAGGTAGTACTGGCTCGGCACGCGGTTGAGGTATTGCTTGAAGATCCGCTCCAGCTGCCGACGGGATACGCACACATGCTGGGCGATTTCGTCAGTGGTCAGCGGCTCTGCGATGTTGGCTTCCATCAGCAACACGGCCTGCGTCAGCTTTGGATGGCTGGAACCGAGACGATTCTGCAGCGGAATGCGCTGGCGCTCGCCGCCTTCGCGGATGCGCTCGACCACCAATTCTTCGGAGACCGCACCGGCCAGTTCCGCGCCATGATCACGAGCCAGCACGGCCAACAGCAAGTCGAGTACCGACAGGCCGCCGCACGCAGTCAGACGATCGCGATCCCAGTCGAACAGATGGCTGGTGGCGATGACTTTAGGGAAACGCTCGGTGAAATCGTCCTGCCAGCGCCAATGCACGGCAGCGCGGTAACCGTCGAGCAAACCCAGTTGGGCTAACGGGTAAACACCGGCCGACAAACCACCGATCACGCAGCCAGCACGCACCAGTTGTTTCAGCGCACTGCTGAGTGCCGGCGCGAGTGTGGTCGGCGGCTCATCGGCGAGCAGAAACAATTTCTGGAAGTTTTCGAGCTTGCCGGCCCACGGCTCACCCGGCAATTGCCAGGCGCCTTCGGTCGGCGGTTCGGCCTGCAAAAACGACAGTTCGTAGACAACATCCGGATGCACACGCTGGGCAACACGCAAGGCCTCCTCAGCCAGCGAAAGCGTCAGTGCTTTAGTGCTGGGCCAAATCAGGAAACCAATTCGATGGGCAGTCATGGCGGGCAATCCGAAACGAAAACAGTGATGAAGGCATGGGCCAATGCTAGCCCGTAAATGAACGCATATCTCGAAACCGGCAGAGATCAAATGTGGGAGCGGGCTTGTCGCCCCCCCCCCTGTAGGAGCTGTCGAGTGAAACGAGGCTGCGATCTTTTGATCCTGGCTTTTTAAAAGATCAAAAGATCGCAGCCTCGTTTCACTCGACAGCTCCTACAGGGGTTGGCAAACCAGCTCCCACAAGGGATCGGGGCCAGCCTCTAGATTGCGAAGCATGCACTATCCCGGTGCGCAACGGGAGATCGGTTTACTTGAGGCTACCCGAGAGGAATTGTTGCAGACGTTCGGACTGTGGATTGACCAGCACCTCACGCGGGTTGCCGCTTTCTTCGACGACACCTTTGTGCAGGAACACCAACTGGTTCGACACTTCACGGGCGAAGCCCATTTCGTGCGTCACCACCACCATGGTCCGGCCTTCCAGCGCCAGGGCCTGCATGACTTTCAGCACGTCGCCAACCAGTTCCGGGTCGAGCGCCGACGTCGGTTCGTCGAACAGCATCACCTCAGGTTCCATCGCCAGCGCACGGGCAATCGCCACACGCTGCTGCTCGCCGCCGGACATGTGGCCCGGGTAAGCATCTTTACGATGCGCCACACCGACCTTGTTCAGGTAGTGCTCGGCCTTCTCGCGGGCTTCGGCCTTGGACATGCCGAGCACGTGGACCGGCGCTTCCATGATGTTTTCCAGCGCGGTCATGTGCGACCACAGGTTGAAATGCTGGAACACCATCGACAGGCGCGAACGCATCCGTTGCAGCTGTTTCGGGTCGGCGGCCTTCAGCGCGCCGTCCTTGTTGGCCACCAGTTTCAGCTCTTCGTTGTTGAGCAGAATCTTGCCCGCGTGCGGCTGCTCCAGCAGGTTGATGCAACGCAGGAAAGTACTTTTGCCGGAGCCACTGGAGCCGATGATGCTGATCACATCGCCAGCCGCCGCTTTCAGGGACACGCCCTTGAGCACTTCGTGACTGCCATAGCGTTTATGCAGGTCTTGGACTTCAAGTTTGTACATGCGGTCGGTTCTCACAAAAACAGTCAGTCAGTCGTTGAGCAAGCGCCCGTGACGCAGCGCTTCGCGCCCCGCCACCTTGGCCAGCCAGAAACCGGGTTGGGCATAACGCAGCCGTTCAATGGCAAACAGCACCCCGGACGTACCAGCACACACCGTGCTGACCCGATCCGATAACGGATCGATCACTTCGAAAATCTCATCGCCGGCTTCAATCCATTCACCGGGTTTACGCAAGAAACTGATCACGCCAGGGTGTGGCGCAAATAGTAATTCGGTGCCTTCGAACGGCATGCCTTCGCAAGCATCTTGCGCAGGTTTTGGCCACTCGCCGCTGATCAAGCCTTGCTCGGCGAGGAACGCCAGAATGCCTTCGGCGTAAGCCATCGCCTCTGGGCGACCGGTATCGGCCTGACCACCTAATTCAATGGTAGTCGCCAGGCAGGCCAAGGGAATCTGCGCATCAGGAAACAGACGCGACAGACGCAACCACGGCAGCGAGCAAGCTTCGTCAAACGAACTGCCGCCAGAATCTTCCGCCAGCAGCCCCACCTTTACGTTCAGGTGCGCGGCCAACGAACGCCATTGCGGCCAGTGTTGCGGCAAGGCGTACATGTGCAGCGCCGCTTCGGCATCGCAATGCAGATCCAGCACCACGTCAGCGGTGCAGGCATGGCTGAGCAAAATGCGCTGCATGCCTTGCAACTGACTGGCGGCGGGCGGCAATGCGGCGAGCACATCGCTCATGGCCTGACGGATCAGCTGAATATTGGCGTGCGGATCATCACCCAGGTGCCCTTCCAGCTCGGCGGCCACTGGCGCGCTGAGCTCGACGAAATCCCGGTTGAAGTTCTTGCCGCTGCCCGCCTCGAAACGCCCTTGATGACTGCCCTGAAGCAGTTGGCCGAGGCCCAGTGGATTGGCCACCGGCACCAGTTCGATCACACCGTTGAGCAAGCCTTGGGCTTCGAGTTCGGTCAGGCGCTTTTTCAGCTCCCAAGCCGTACGCATGCCCGGCAATTCATCGGCGTGCAGGCTGGCCTGGATGTAGGCCTTGCGCCCGCCACTGCGCTCCCTATTGCCGAAACAGAACACCGAAATCTGGCGTTCGCTGCCCAAATGGCTCCACGGCAATGAATGATCAATGCGTTCCATATCAGTGCTTCCGCGGGGCCAGATAGCCCAGCCAGCGGCGCTCGGCCAGTTTGAACATCCGCACCAGAATGAAGGTCAGACACAGGTAGAACACGCCGGCGGTGATGTAGGCTTCAAACGGCAGGTAGAACTGAGCGTTGACCGTGCGCGCGGCACCGGTGATGTCGATCAGGGTCACGATGGACGCCAGACTAGTGGTCTGCAGCATCATGATCACTTCGTTGCTGTACTGCGGCAGTGCCCGGCGCAAGGCCGACGGCAGCAGGATGCGCTTGTACATCTTGTAGCGCGACATGCCCATCGCCTTGGCCGCTTCGATCTCACCGTTCGGCGTCGCCCGCAGGCTACCGGCGATGATTTCGGCGGTGTAGGCGCTGGTGTTGATGGCAAACGCCAGGCAAGCGCAGAACGTCGCGCTCGACAGCCAAGGCCAAAAGATGCTTTCACGCACCGCTTCGAACTGCGCCAGACCGTAGTAGATCAAAAACAGCTGCACCAGCATCGGCGTGCCGCGGATCACGTAGGTGAAAAGCCAGGCACTCATGTTCACGACAGCATTCTTCGAGACCCGCATCAGCCCCAGCGGCAACGCCGCCAACAGACCGAAAAACAGCGACAGCGCGAGCAATTTGAGGGTGGTCACCAGGCCGCCGAAGTACAGCGGCAGGGCCTCCCAAATGACGTTGTAGTCGAAGATCATAGATCAGCCGCCCTTACGCCTACCGAGTAGCGCTTCTCAAGGTGACGCAATGCCAGCAACGAGACGCTGGTGATCACCAGGTACATTGCCGCCACTGCGAGGAAGAAGGTGAAAGGCTCGCGGGTGGCATCTGCCGCCTGCTTGGCCTTGAACATCATGTCTTGCAGCCCCACCACCGAAATCAGCGCGGTGGCCTTGGTCAGGACCAGCCAGTTGTTGGTGAAACCCGGAATCGCCAGGCGAATCATCTGTGGCACCAACACCCGGAAGAACACCTGAAAACTGCTCATGCCGTACGCCATGCCCGCTTCTGCCTGACCTTTGGGGATCGCCATGAAGGCACCACGGAAGGTTTCCGACAGGTACGCACCGAAGATGAAGCCCAGGGTGCCGATACCGGCGGCCAACGGGTTCAGGTCGATGTAGTCGTCAAAACCGAGCATCGGCGCGACGCGGTTGAGCAGGTCCTGACCACCGTAAAAAATCAGCAGGATCAGCACCAGGTCGGGAATACCGCGGATCACCGTGGAATACAGGTCGCCCAGCCAGGCCAGCCAGCGAATCGGGGACAGACGCAGCGCAACGCCGATCAGACCCAGAACAACGGCCAAGACCATGGACGACAAGGCGAGCTGAAGCGTCAGCCATGCGCCATCGAGGATGACAGCCCCGTAGCCTTTCAACATGATTCAGGTCCTCGAAAAGGGGGATGAAAAAATGGCGCAAACCTCAGAGATCCTGTTGCTTGCGCCATTTCGGACTTGTCGCCGGGACGTGTTACTTGCCGTAGATATCGAAGGCGAAGTACTTGTCCTGGATTTGCTTGTACTTGCCGTTCTCGCGAATGGCGGTGATCGCGGTGTTGATCTTGTCTTTCAGCGCGTCACCCTTGCGAACCGCAATACCTACGCCGTCGCCGAAGTATTTGACGTCGGTGAAGGCCGGACCAACGAAGGCGAAACCTTTGCCGGCGTCGGTTTTCAGGAAACCGTCATCCAGCAGCGTAGCGTCTGCCACGGTGCCGTCGAGGCGGCCAGCAGCGACGTCGAGGTAAATTTCGTTCTGCGAACCGTAAGGCTTGATCTCGGCACCCAGCGGGGCCAGGACTTCGCGGGCGAAACGCTCGTGGATCGAACCACGTTGCACGCCGATGTTCTTGCCCTTGAGCTCAGCCAGGCTGTCGCTGACTGGAGTGCCGGCCTTCATGACCAGGCGAGCCGGGGTGTTGTAGTACTTGTTGGTGAAGTCCACGGACTTCTTGCGGTCTTCAGTGATCGACATGGACGACAGGATCGCGTCGATCTTGCGCACTTTGAGTGCTGGGATCAGACCGTCGAACTCTTGCTCGACCCATACGCACTTGACCTTCATCTCTTCGCACAGAGCGTTGCCGATGTCGTAGTCGAAACCAACGATGCTGCCGTCCGGCGCTTTGGAAGCGAACGGAGGGTAAGCCGCTTCGATACCAATTTTCAGAGGCTTTTCATCGGCGAAAGTCGGCAGGGACAGCACGGACAGTGCCAGGGCGCCAAGCAGCACGAGTTTCTTCATCTTGGGACTCCATCGGTAAAGGGCTAAAACGGCAGAGTGAGCGACAGCCCAATATGCGAATGAGTGGAACCGCAAAGCGGTGCTGCGTTGCAGGAATCGCGCGCTTTTTTCAACGCGAGCAACAACGAGCGAGTGATCGGCATTCTAACGACAGGCCCGAAGCCGATATTTCTTCAATGCGACAACTAATTACAGAAGCACCGAGAAAGCCGCTTGAGCGCGTTGACAGCCTTGCAAATTCATGCAAGAGCAAAAGACAGTGAACCGATCAATGTTGCAAATTGCGGGCCTATTATTGGCAAACCCTTCTAATCCGGCAAGCGCAGCGTTGTGTCTTATTTTTTGCAGGGGCTGAGGAGGCCCGATGATGGGACTTTGCGTTTCCCAATGCCCCGTATCGGAGCGAGCGGTTACACATTCAGTCACTTTCCTGAAGGCGGGTAACAGTGGGAAATGGCCTATAGGCTAAGCCGATAATTATTCGACGTTGTTGATGTCGTGTCTGACAGATCGCTATCGCGAGCAAGCTCGCTCCCACAGGGGATCTGCGTCTGACACACAATCTTTGGCCACCGGAGATCCACTGTGGGAGCGAGCTTGCTCGCGATGAGGCCCGAACAACCACCACAAAAACATCAGGCCATAAAAAGCCCCGCCAGGCGCAATGCCGGGCGGGGCTTCCATGACTCAGGAACGACGGGTTAAGCGACGTTCATGATCTTGTGTTCATCAATCAAATGCTGCACCACACCCGGATCCGCCAGGGTAGAGATATCCCCCAACCCATCGTATTCGGCCGTAGCAATCTTGCGCAGGATGCGGCGCATGATTTTGCCCGAACGGGTTTTCGGCAGGCCCGGCGCCCACTGGATGACATCCGGCGAAGCAATCGGACCGATCTCTTTACGGACCCAGTTTTTCAGCTCAAGTCGCAGCTGCTCGCTCGGCTCTTCGCCACCGATCAACGTGACATAGACATAGATGCCCTGCCCTTTGATGTCGTGCGGCACACCAACCACGGCTGCTTCGGCGACTTTCGGGTGGGCGACCATCGCGCTTTCAATCTCGGCGGTCCCCATGCGGTGGCCGGACACGTTGAGCACGTCATCCACGCGACCGGTAATCCAGTAGTAACCGTCTTCGTCACGACGCGCACCGTCACCGGTGAAGTACATGCCACGGAACGTCTTGAAGTAGGTATCGACGAAGCGGTCATGGTCGCCATACAGCGTACGCGCCTGGCCTGGCCAAGAATCGAGAATCACCAGGTTACCCTCGGCAACGCCTTCGAGAATGTTACCCAGGTTGTCGACCAACGCCGGCACCACGCCGAAGAATGGTCGCGCAGCAGAACCCGGCTTGAGCGCGTGCGCACCCGGCAACGGGCTCATCAGGGTCGCACCGGTTTCGGTCTGCCACCAAGTGTCGACGATCGGGCAACGGGATTGGCCGACGTTCTTGTAGTACCAATCCCACGCTTCCGGGTTGATCGGCTCACCGACCGAGCCCAACAAACGCAGGCTGCTGCCATCAGCGCCTTCAACGGCGGCCTTGCCCGACGCCATCATCGCGCGGATGGCGGTGGGGGCGGTGTAGAGAATGTTGACCTTATGCTTGTCGACGATCTTCGCCACCCGGGTGATGTCCGGGTAGTTCGGCACGCCTTCGAACAGCAAGGTGGTCGCGCCATTGGCCAGGGGGCCATAGACAATATAGGTGTGGCCAGTGACCCAACCGACGTCGGCGGTGCACCAGTAGACTTCGCCCGGACGGTAGTCGAACACGCGCTCGTGGGTCATCGCCGCGTACAACAGATAGCCGGCGGTGGTGTGCTGTACACCCTTCGGCTTACCGGTCGAACCGGAGGTATAAAGGATGAACAGCGCTTCTTCAGCACCCATTTCTTTGGGCGCGCACACAGTGCCTGCCACTTTCATCAGGTCTTCGTACCAGATGTCGCGATGCTGGTTCCACTTGATGTCGCCACCGGTGCGCTTGCACACGATGACTTTCTGAATGCTGCTGGTTTCCGGGTTGGTCAGCGCATCGTCGACGTTGGACTTGAGCGGGATCTTCTTGCCGGCACGAATGCCTTCGTCGGCCGTGATCACGACTTTGGATTTGCAGTCGATGATCCGGCCAGCCAAGGCTTCCGGCGAGAAACCACCGAACACCACCGAGTGAATCGCGCCGATCCGGGTACACGCCAGCATAGCGACCACGGCTTCGGGGATCATCGGCATATAGATAGTCACCACGTCGCCGCGGTGCACATCCTGGCCGCGCAGGGCGTTGGCGAACTTGCAGACTTGTTCGTGCAGCTCGCGGTAGGTGATGTTGCGGCTTTCGGCAGGGTCATCCCCTTCCCAAATAATCGCGACTTGATCACCGCGCTCGGCCAGATGACGGTCGAGGCAGTTGTAGGAAACGTTCAGGGTGCCGTCGGCGAACCATTTGATGTCGACATGGTGATCGTCGAAGGAAGTCTGTTTCACCGTGGTGAAAGTCTTGATCCAGTCGAGGCGCTTGGCTTGCTCGCGCCAGAAGCCGTCCGGGTTAACGACGGACTGCTGGTACATGGCCTTGTAGGTCGCCTCATCAGTCAGCGTATTGGCCGCAACCTCGGGACGAACGGGATACAGAGAAGCCGCACTCATCTTTGTTACCTCGGTGGAATAGTTGTTTTTGTATGACCCAGTTGTAGCCGGGCCGGGCCTATAGAACCATTCGACGATGGTAGTAACAAGCCCCTACTAAATGTCGTGACTATTCCCACAGGTTTTGTGCAAACGCTCTATTCCGGCCGCCAACGGCCAATGTAGGAGCTGCCGAAGGTTCGGGCCGCGTTCGGACGATCTTTTGATCTTCGAGGACCGCCAAGATCAAAAGATCGCAGACTGCGGCAGCTCCTACAGGGATTGTTACGAAATTCGCCAAAGGTGTTTATCAAAAGCACGCCTATATGAATGTAAACCCCACGCCTAAAATCAGCCTCGCCAACCAGGCAACGTGATTAACCAAGTTGCAGCCCCCACGAAGGCAGTTAATCCAAAACCTAGTACTTAAGTTCTACACGCAACCCCAAAAAGGTTGCGTGCCCCCATTCGACCTCTAAAAGGTAAATTTGAAATGAAAGCTTTATTAGTTCTGGCCCTCAGCAGCCTGTGCGCAACCGCCATGGCAGACGAGGTCCCGACTGATGTCGCGCAGCAGCAACCCGCCATCGAGGAATACACTTACTCCACCCACCTGGACATCGCCAAAGTTATCTCCATGAGCGAAATCCCGAACGTTTGCGAAGTTGTTCCGGCGAAAATGGAATACGACGACTCCAAAGGCCAACGCCACATTCTTCGTTACAGCGTTATGGGTAACGGCTGCTCTAACGGCTAATCACCCGCTCTCACCCTCCCAAGATTCGACCCACTCGCCCGCTATTTAGGGCAGATGAAGCGCCGAACCTTACATATCGAGTTATACGATTTATTTAAGCGTTTATTTGCGCTTTTTAATCAAATTAGCTGGCGTAGTATGAATTCCACACCCAAGGCACAAAACGCCAACGAACCTGGAGCCACTACCATGAAAACCAAACTGATCCTCGCCCTGACCCTCTCTGTCCTGGCCGCTAACACCTTCGCCGCTGACGGCTACGACCGCACTGGCTCGGCTGCTTACAGCACGCAAGCGGCTGTCGCTTCTGATGGTTACGACCATACCGGTTCGGCGTCTTTCGCCTCCGATGGCTCCGACCACACGGGCGCTGCCAAACTCGCTTCTGACGGTTTTGATCACACCGGTGCTGCCAAAGTGGCTGCCGATGGTGCGGACCACGTTGGTGCAGCTCGCCTCAGCTGATCATCGAGCGTGACTTTACAGCCCGGCTTCGGCCGGGCTTAGTTGTGTCTGGAGCCATCGAAAACCGACTCAAAACACAACATGTAGTGAAAAAGGCGATTTTCTGGCTGTTTTTTGAACAAAAAAATTGCCCGCCAAAATTTATGAAAAAAAATCTGCACCCGCGACATCCAGCCAAAGCCCTGTAAACCCTCGCTCTGACCGAAAAACCTGCCTTCTCGACCGCTCCATGCGCGGATTCGCCCCACCACGGCCGCCAAAATTTCCTTATAATGCCGCCTTAAACGGGCCTGCAATATTCCCTTACAGGGATAACAGCCAGTCTGAAGCCCACGCCGAAGTCTTCACCGATTTCTGCGCCCGTCAGAGGCTCTCGGAACCCCGTACAAAATTATGTTTATTTGCCTGCGTGTACCGCTGCAAAAAACGCTATCCACCGCGGCCAGTACGGCCGTGTGAAAAACCAACCTATCAGTTTTCACACGGGCATCTGGCCCTCACGCAGGAGACGACACGTCATGCTGAGCTGGGACGAATTCGACAAAGAAGACAGCGGCGAAACCGTTGTAAAAGGCGCCAACGCTGGGCACGCAACTGAAGCCAACATGGACCGCCTCGACACCGCTGGTGGCGTCGCGGCTCAAGAAGCCCGCGCTGTAACCGCGTCCGACTCCGCCGCAATCGCCCGTGCAAAAGCTGCCCTGGACAACCTCGACATCGCCGAAGGCCTCGCCGAACTCGAAGGCGCCTCCGCCCGTGTGGCTGTCGACGAAAAGCGCATGATCAACTGCCGCGCCGACCTCAACCAGCTCGTACCATTCAAGTACGACTGGGCCTGGCAGAAGTACCTGGATGGCTGCGCAAACCACTGGATGCCGCAAGAAGTCAACATGACCGCCGACATCGCCCTCTGGAAAGACCCGGAAGGCCTGACCGACGACGAGCGCCGCATCGTCATGCGCAACCTCGGCTTCTTCTCCACCGCCGACTCCCTGGTTGCCAACAACCTGGTGCTGGCCGTGTACCGCCTGATCACCAACCCGGAATGCCGCCAGTACATCCTGCGCCAGGCGTTCGAAGAGGCGATCCACACCCACGCCTACCAGTACTGCATCGAATCGCTGGCCATGGATGAAGGCGAGATCTTCAACATGTACCACGAGATCCCATCGGTCGCGAAAAAAGCCACCTGGGGCCTCAAATACACCCGTTCGATCTCCGATCCGAAGTTCGAAACCGGCACCGTCGACACCGACAAAGAGTTGCTGCGCAACCTGATCGCCTACTACTGCGTTCTGGAAGGCATCTTCTTCTACTGCGGCTTCACCCAGATCCTCTCCATGGGCCGCCGCAACAAAATGACCGGCGTCGCCGAGCAGTTCCAATACATCCTGCGCGACGAATCCATGCACCTGAACTTCGGCATCGACGTGATCAACCAGATCAAAATCGAAAACCCGCACTTGTGGGATGCCGAAATGAAGGAAGAAGCTTCGCAGATGATTCTGCAGGGCACTCAGCTGGAGATCGAATACGCGCGTGACACCATGCCTCGCGGCGTGTTGGGCATGAACGCGGCGATGATGGAGGATTACCTCAAGTTCATCGCTAACCGTCGCCTGTCGCAGATCGGTTTGAAGGAAGAGTATCCAGGGACGACTAACCCGTTCCCTTGGATGAGCGAAATTATGGACTTGAAGAAAGAAAAGAACTTCTTTGAGACTCGGGTTATTGAGTATCAGACTGGTGGGGCGTTGAGCTGGGATTGATTCCCGAGCTCGCCGTGATTTGACGATTGCAATCTGAATCGAAGAATCGAAAAAGCAAAAGCCCCGATCTGATCGGGGCTTTTTTATTGGGGAATGAAGATGCTTTTTTCCACCCCTACGCTACGACGCTAAAACTCCTACAGCACTTACAGCTCCGTCCGCATTGATGCCCTTTCAAAGCACCTCTAAGCTCCATTGCAGGTGCCTAAGAAACGCCCAACGTAGAAGCTTGGTCAATCACACAGACACGCAATTCACCCTTTGGTGATTTGTCGTTCGGTTGTGCGAAGGCTTTGCTCGTTGGGATTTTTTAAGTCCACTCTACGTTGGGTTCAGGCCCTCCTAAATCTACACGTAGAGGTAATGGATATGCCTGAACACGATCTACCCCGCACTTTCGCCACTCTGGAGATCAGTCATGACTGATCCCTTCTCTGTAACAGTCTTCACTCGCCACAACCTTGCCCTCCATGCCCTCCTACTAGAAAACCAGCCATGGTTCTGCGCCCGCGATCTGGGTCGTTTAATGGGTTTCCATCTGAGTGATCGTGTGGTCAACAAACTGGACGAGGACCAGCGACAAACGTTGTTGATTGAGTACCACGGCCAACCGGAGAAGCGGTTGATGATCACCGAGTCCGGTGTGTATGCGTTGCTGATCTACCACTACGCGCCGGGGCATCGTTTGTTGCGTGAGTGGCTGACTCATCAAGTAGTGCCAGCCTTGCGCGACGCGGGGCAGTCGAAGAATGCGGATCGGCCAATGTTGAGTTTGTTGGATTGGCCGGAGATGTCGTTGAGTCTGTTGCATTGGCAGGATGAAGGCTGGATTCGGCTGCGGGACATGCCTTATCTGTTGCTCAATCGCACGCGGCGGCGGGTACCGGTGGTTAAGCCTTGGTGGCGGAAGGTTGTGGAGGTGTTTCAGTCGTCGAAGCATTCGGTGGGTTAGTGCGGAAGTGTCATCGTAGGATCGCCTGAACGATTCGTCGCTCTTTTCTGTAGGAATTTTCGTAGACAGGTGTAATGGCCACTCAGTATCGTCCGAGGGTTTTCAACCCTCGGCGATTGTATGGATACGGAAAAGAGCAACAGCGATTGGAGTGACGAGGAGATTCAGGCTGCTGTCGATGCCTATCTCAGCATGCTGTCACGCGAGCAGAGCGGTCAGAAGGTCAATAAAGCTCACGAGAATCGGGTCCTGCGCGAGGATGCTTTAGCGGGCCGCACCAAAGGGTCGGTTGAGTTTCGGATGCAGAACATCTCTACCGTGCTGGTCGAACTCGAACGAGATCGTATTGAGGGATACAAACCCGCCAAGAATGTCGGTGCGAATGTTGCGCACAGCATTCGCGAAGCCCTGAAAGCACCCAGCACTTTAACGCCGGAAGACTTTGCTCCGACCGCTGATGAGGCAACGCTAGAACGACGTGCCGCCAAACTTGAGAAGCAACCGCTCAAGGGCGAACCGAAGGGGATTTTGAAACCGCAACAAGTGCTCGGCTCGGGCAATTCCTTTGTTCGCGATCCTGAGGTTAGAGCTTGGGTGCGGAAAGAGGCTAAGGGTATGTGCGAAGGTTGCGGAAAACCGGCTCCGTTTGAAAAGGATGGCCGGCCGTTTCTTGAGGTTCATCACGTTAAGCATTTGGCGCAGCTTGGGTCGGATCGTCCGAGCAATGCTGTGGCACTGTGTCCGAACTGTCATCGACGTTGTCACCATTCGAGTGATAGGGATGAGTTCACTGCTTTGCTTTATCAAAAGGTCGAACGGTTGAAAGCCGAATGATTGGCTGATCGAAATCTGTGGCGAGGGAGCTTGCTCCCGCGCTTCAGGTTGGTGGTCGGCTTGATGGCTGTGGTGATGATGGGAATCGCGAGCAAGCTCGCTCACAGGTTTGGTTTTTTGCCACATGTTTTGCGGTGTGTTGAAAACAGTCAGTGCAACCCGCCCCGCCTCCCGCTATTAATACCCTTCCCCCCTCAAGGACCCGAGCCCACCATGAAATTCGACCTCGCCTACTGCCTAAGCCTCGACGACAAGCTGTCGATCTATGACGTGCGCGATTTGAATTTCGACGAGACGATGGATTTCGACTCCGCCAAAGAACACTTCCAATGTCCCAATGACGCATGCAGGACGGCCTTCAATGCGGCGAATGTGTTGACGACGTTCAACGCCAAGAATGTGAATTACGTTCGCACCCCACACTTCAAGAACACGCCCAGCACCCGCCATGTTGCGGATTGTCCTTATGTCAGTCTCAAGGCGTCGGCGTCAGGTGTGGACGCGGACGGTACGGAAACGGATGACAGTCGCGAGGAGCATTTCCCGTCGGAGTTGTTGCTGACGCGACGCGAGTATGTGCGTAAGCCGTCGAACGCTGCGGTGGCGGCGGATGTTGTGCGGGACGATCCGAAGCCAACCACTGCGGCTAGCAACACAGAACACCCGAGCCATGAAACAGCGCCGGACAAGACCAGCGTCTTCGCCCACCCGGTGGAGTGTTTTGTGTCGAACTTCGAGGACAAAGAGTTGCTCAAGCGCATGCCGCTGAAGATTGGCGAGCACACGGCGCCTTATGGGTCGTTCTTCAAGAAGATCGAGTATCTGCAGGACAACAAGGGGCTGATTTACTGGGGCAAGATCAAGGAGATCAAAGATTATACGCAGAGCTTTCGCATCGACTTCGAACAAAAGGTCTGGTTCAAGCAAGCGGACGAGGCGAAGAAGAAGCCTTATTCAGTCAACGTTTACTTGAGCAAAAAGCTGATCGACAACTACCGCAAGCGCAAAGCGTTTCTGGAAGAGATCAAGCACGCCAGTGAGAGTGGGAAAGAGTTGTATTGCTTCTTTTATGGCGTGACGCCGGAGTTGAAGCAGGTGCCGAGCAAGAAAAACCCCGAGCAGACGTTCGGGGTGTTCAGTGCGAATATTGAGAACCTGGATCACTTTATTGTTCGTGAAGCGCCGGGGCTCAAAGGTTAAAGGGCCGGGTCACGGCATTATTGCGACGGCTCATTGCGCTTCGAGATTAAGCTGCCTTACGACCTCCCGAATCTCCCGTTTCGCTTCCTTGTGCCGCTCACGGGCTGCTTGAATGCCAAGCTCATCAAGGCCGCCGTAACGGCTTAACCAGTGAACGATCATTTCCTCATCCGGGTAGAAGTAATCCTTGTGTTCTATACCGCCTCTCGGGTAGTTGTTCATGTCGGTATCGAAGCGGCCTGCCGAGAACTCGTCAGGGGGTAAAGAACCTCGTTCGGCAGCACATCCCTCAAACACCCAGGCGATGTCATTGATGTGTTTCTGCGCACCGCGATGTCCGCGTTTGTAAAACACGTACTCGCGACAACTCTCTTGGAATCGCTCCGCTATCAGTTCGTCGTTGAACCAACGAAGTATGTCGTGTTGCCCCGCATGCTGAATCACGCCATTTATCCAACGCTCGGAAAAACGTTGAACGAAACCTTCGATGTCCGCTTTTTTCGCGTCCGCAAAAATCATGCAATAACGAGTTTTCACGTGAATGACGTACAACACATGCTTGCGTTGAACAGTGACGGCGTGAACCAGCCACTGTTCGGCTGACTCATCAGGCACATCATCTTCAATGACGGACGATGGCGGTTTGTCCACCGGGCTGATTTTTTTACCCTTATGCACGCGGCTGAAGAAGATACTTGCCGCTTCGGTGCAATTGAAGATCCACATCCATCGTTCTCTTATAAAAGGGCTGGTGATAACCGTTTTCAGTCCTGTCGCACGATCTCTTCGACCCATTCAAGCTCATAGGGCTGGCGAACGACATCTGAGATGTAGTCCAGCGCATCTTCACTGAGCACTGATAACTCTGCGTCGGTCAGCAAGTCATGCATGACAAACAACCTTAAAGCGGTGAGAGCACTGGAGCGGGATTGGCTGTGATGGTCAAAGGCTCGGGCCATGTCCTTGTTCCGATCATGGATCAAGCCATAGAGCATTCCATATCGAGCGTGAGCAGACAGCGCCCCGTGCAGAGTAATGGCTTTTGCATCGGCAAGAACGCCTTGGCAAAATCGATCGAGCGCAATCTTGCGCAGTTCCTTGAATTTCTTCCAGTCGCTTTCGAGGATCGACATGACATTCTCCCGAGTGAAATCTTGAACAATGCGAAGACGTATTCTTGCGAATAAAGCGAACGATTCCAACCCTACGTGGCGTACATGCTCAGCATCACCAAAACTAGCAAACCCACATATACCCGCGCATGCACCCGATCCGGTATCCGCCCAATCCACGGCGTGGCCAACCGAATCCCCACCAGCGACCCAACCGTCAAAACCGCAAACGCCATCACATCCACATAGCCGACAAACCACGGCCCAAGATCAAACTCGGTGAAACCGGCCACGGCCATGTAAGTCAGCGTCCCAGCCAGCGCCACGGGCAAACTGAGCGGATTGGCCATGGACGTCGCCTGGGACATGCTCAATCCACAACGCCGCAACAACGGCACGGTCATGACGCTGCCGCCTACGCCGAGAAGCGTGGCGATGGTGCCGATTCCTACGCCGCCGCCAGACACTTCTGCCCTTCCCAATCGCCGTGGGATGGCGGTGTCGGACGCTGTAAGAAAGCCGCGTCGCAACACGCAATCGGCGATGGTCACGCCCAGGTACGCGATGAAGGCATAGCGAATCACCTCGCCACTTGCCCACATCGCCGCTATGGCGCCGACTACCGCGCCTACGCCGATAAACCCGCCCAACGGCCACAGGTAATGACGAATGAGATGACCGGCGCGGCGGTGTTTTCCGGTGGCAATCGTTGCGTTGACGATCATGACGCAGGTCGAGGTTGCCACAGCAATGTGCATTGCCGATTGGCTGACGGGGTCGCCTGTGCCGTGGTTGGCCATGAGCATGCGGTAAAGCAATGGCACGACGACAAAGCCGCCGCCGAAACCGAACAGTACCGCGGTGATGCCGGTCATGCAGCCGAAGAGTGCCAGCAGGAGATAGAACATCGGTGTCGTCCGTTGTTGAGAGCGGTCGACGATAGAGCGATGCGCCTTGGCCTGCTTCAGCAAGTCAGCCAATAATGTTTGCGTTTACGCCAACCACTGGGGCTGCTCGATGCGCAATGTTTCGATTGATCTGCTGGACCACACGCCACGGCCGGTGGTGGCCATCGGTACGGATTATTCCCACGGCCATTTGTTGCCTCGTCATACACATCGGCGGGCGCAATTGTTGTACGGCTCCACCGGGGTGATGCAGGTCAGCACGCACGATGGCAATTGGGTGGTGCCGCCGCAGCGGGCGGTGTGGATTCCGCCGGGGGTGGCGCATGAGGTGCTGATGCTGGGGGTGAGTACTCGCAGTTTATATATCGAGCCGGGGGCGGTGGATCTGGGGGATCGCTGCCAGGTGATCAGCGTTTCGCCGTTAATGCGGCACTTGCTGATGGAGGCGGTGGAAATCCCGTTGGCGTATGACGAGCGCGGGCGCGACGGTACGTTGATCGGCTTGCTGCTGCATGAACTGGCGCGCAGCACTCACCTGCCGTTGCACATCCCGCTGCCTGTCGATTCGAGATTGCTCGCGTTGTGCCAGGGTTTTGTGCAGCAACCCGACGCCCACCAGTCGCCGCAGCAATGGGCCGATCATCTGCACATTAGTCTGCGCACTTTCAATCGGCTGTTCCGCCAACAAACCGATCTGAGTTTCAGCCAATGGCGGCAGCGGGCCTGTGTGGTGCTGGCTTTGGCGCGGCTGGCGGTGGGCACGCCGGTGACGCGGATTGCTCTGGATTTTGGCTATGACAGCCCCGCTGCGTTCTCGACAATGTTCCGCCGCGTACTGGGGCAGGCACCGTCCGTCTGGTTGGAGGGGGCGAAGTAGTCAGCCCAAAAAAGAGAGGCCGCTGCCGTTAATACCAGCCAGTTAAGCAATTTCAGCCGCGACGCACACTTTGTAGCAGCTGGCGAAGCCTGCGTTCGGCTGCGTAGCAGTCGTAAAACCAGAGATTGCGGTGCATCAGGCAGACCGCGTCAGTCGGATTCACGACTGCTACGCCCGAGCGCGGACCGAGCCGAACGCAGGCTTCGCCAGCTGCTACAGATCGCATAACGGTTCAACTGACTGGCATTAGCCACTGCCGCTAATGCCTCGGCCTTACAGCAACTCAAAACTCTGCGCCTTCACATCCTGAGAATCCAGACCGATTTGCACCTGGAACTCACCCGGCTCGGCGGCGTATTCCAACTGAGCGTTGAAGAACTTCAAGTCGTTCTCATCAATGCTGAAGTGGACCGCTTTCTCTTCTCCGGCCTTGAGCATGATTTTTTGAAAGTTCTTCAGTTCTTTGACCGGACGGCTGAGGGAGCCAACGACATCGCGGATATACAACTGAACCACCGTTTCGCCGTCGCGCTGGCCGGTATTCTTCACGATGACGCTGGCGACGAGCTTGTCGGTTTTGTTCAGTGTGGCCGAAGACAGGGCCATGTCGGTCAGGCTGAAATCGGTATAACTCAGCCCATAGCCGAAGGGATAAAGCGGACCATGGGATTGATCGAAATATTGAGACGTGTAGTTGCGAAGCCCACCCGGCAGGTAGGGGCGGCCGGTGTTCAAATGGCTGTAGTAATTCGGGATCTGCCCCACGGAGCGTGGAAAGGTGATGGGTAACTTGCCGGAAGGGTTGTAGTCACCGAACAATACATCGGCAACGGCGTTGCCTCCCTCGGAGCCGCTGTACCAGGTTTCCAGAATCGCATCGGCCTGCTTCTGCTCCTTGCCGATGGAAAGTGGCCGGCCGTTCATCAATACCAGTACCAGCGGCTTGCCGGTGGCTTTCAGGGCGGTGATCAATTCACTCTGGCGTCCTGGCAGATCGAGGCTGGTTCGACTGGCCGCTTCATGAGACATACTGCGTGGCTCGCCCACTACCGCAATCACAACATCGGCTTGCTGTGCAGCCTTGACCGCTTCGTCAATCATTTCTGCTGCCGGACGAGCGTCGTTCGCGATTTCGGACACTCCCTGGTACTCCAGGTATTTAACAACCTCCTGATCCTCCTCGAGATTGGCGCCTCGGGCATAGATCAGCGAGCCCTTATCCATAGCGTTTTTCAGCCCGTCGTAGATCGTCACCGATTGCGAGGGCACGCCGCTTGCGGACCAACTGCCCATGATGTCGATGGTACTTTTTGCCAACGGGCCTATGAGCGCGATCAGGCCCTCTTTTTTTAGTGGCAAGAGCCCGTTTTCATTCTTCAGCAGCACCAATGTCTTGCGTGCCACCTCACGGGCCTGCGCTCTGTGCAGACGGTTTTCGGCATTGTTATCAGCGGGGTCTTCACTGGCAACGCCGATGCGCCGGTAAGGGTCTTCGAACAGCCCCATGTCGTACTTGGCCCCCAGGACTTCCCGCACAGCATTATCGATATTGCTCTGGGAAACAGCGCCAGACTCAAGCAGCCCGGGTAGCTCCGGACCATAGGAGAAGTCGTTCATACTCATATCAACACCGGCCCTGATCGCGAGCCTGGCCGCTTCGCGGTGATTCTTCGCAACACCATGCTGAATAAGATCGTTTATCCCGTTATGGTCGCTGATGACCAGTCCCTTGAAGCCCCATGCTTTGCGAAGCAGGTCTTGCATCAACCATGCATTGGAAGCGGCTGGCACGCCATTTATCGAGTTAAGCGCCACCATCATCGCCCCCGCTCCACCCTCAATCGCCGAACGATAAGGTGGCAGGTAGTCCTGGTGCATTCTGGCCAGGCCCATGTCGACGCTGTTGTAGTCGCGTCCACCCTCGACAGCACCATACAACGCGAAGTGTTTGGCGCTGGCCATGATGCTGTCGGGTGCATTCAGGCTTTTGCCCTGGTAGGCCTGAACCATCACTTTGGCAATGCGCGAAACCAGATAGGTGTCTTCACCGAAGCCTTCGGATGTACGCCCCCAGCGAGGATCACGGGCGATATCTATCATCGGTGCAAAGGTCATATCGATACCGTCAGCACTGGCTTCTTTCGCCGCCGTTCGACCGCTCAACTCGATGGCGTCCATATCCCAGCTGGAGGCCAATGCCAGGCCAATGGGAAAAATGGTTCGATGACCGTGTATCACGTCCCAGCCGAAAAACATCGGTATTTTCAGGCGGCTTTGTTGAGCCGCGTCCTGCATGGGTCGGTTTACGTAACGGCTCACAGAGCCGTACGTACCCCCGATTCGTCCGGCGGTGATTTCTTGGTACATCCTTTCGGGAGTCATCTTTTCATCAATCGCGATCAGCCGCAGTTGGCCGACTTTTTCTTCCAGGGTCATCTGATTTATCAGGTGGGTCACAAAGGCATCTTTGTTTGACGATGCCATATCGGCCAGGACGGGCAGACTTGTAAAACCGATCAGGGTACATAGCAGACGTAGTCTTTTCATGATTCCCTTCCCTGCATAACGCTGTGGCGCACTGCCTCTGAAACGCCACCTTTCCTTGTATTGAAAATCAGAAAGCTGACGTTCAAACATTGCTGCTGACGGGTGTTGAAAACCCATTGAGCTTTCAGTCCGCCTAAAAATAGCGTAGTCGGTCCAACGCTCCTGCCTGAGAGGAAAATTAGAACCGATCAAAAAATGAGTTTGATTTGGGCTCAAAACAACTGTACAAAAATACAGTATTTTTTGAATCAGCACTCTTGAGCCCGGAGAACACCATGGCCTCTCTTGCGATGAAAATCACCCTGGAACGTATCGCCCTTTTCCAATTCACCCCGGCGCATAGCGCTCAGGCCCGAGCGATGCTGGGTTGGAGTGTGGAGGAGCTGTCTCGGGAATCCGGGGTTTCGGTTGATGCTATTCAGCGATTTGAGGATGAACGCGATGTGCTGGATGTTACGCGGCTGGCACTGGCTTATCGGCTTGAATCGGAGGGGTTGGTGTTCTTCCCGGGGTTTGCGCCGGGTCGAGGGATGAATGTGAAAGGATCGACGCCTGATCCGGTGGGGCGGGCGGATTATGCGATGGTTGAGTGAGGTGTCGGCCCGGGCCGCTTGCAGGGTAAGCAGCCCGGCTTCACAACGTCATGCGTTCTGAGGCTCCACCTGATCGCCAACGTTTTCCATCTCCGACCACCAAGTGCTCCCCCGCTGCGGATACATCACATTGAACGCCTGACCCATCTGCGGCGTGGTAATCGAAACATTCCGCTCCCAGGCCAACGCCAGAATGCGGTCAAAGGGTTCGTACCAGGCGTGCATCGACAGATCGAACGTGCCGTTATGGATCGGCAATAACCAGCGACCTTTAAGGTCGATGTGCGCTTGCAGGGTTTGCTCCGGCTGCATGTGAACATGCGGCCATTCGACGTTGTAAGCACCCGTTTCCATAAGGGTTAGATCGAACGGGCCATATTGCTCACCGATGCGTTTGAAACCATCGAAATAACCGCTGTCGCCGCTGAAGAAGATTCGCGTGTCGCCGTCGATCATCACCCACGAGGCCCACAGCGTGCTGTTGCCATCGAACAGACCGCGACCGGAAAAGTGCTGCGAAGGCGTGGCGATGAACTGAATACCGTCGACCTCGGTGCCCTGCCACCAGTCCAGTTGTCGGACTTTGCTGGCATCGATGCCCCACTTGATCAAGGTGTCGCCCACGCCCAGCGGCGTCAAAAAGTACTTGGCCTTGCTCGCCAGTCTGAGCACCGCTTGATAATCGAGGTGGTCGTAGTGATCGTGGGACAGGATCACCGCTTCAATCGGCGGCATTTCTTCGAGGCTGATCGGCGGCTGGTGGAAGCGCTTGGGGCCGGCCCATTGCACGGGTGAGGCGCGTTCGGCGAAGACCGGGTCGGTGATCCAGAATTTGTCCCGCAGTTTCAGCAGTACGGTGGAATGACCGAGGCGGTAAACGCTGTGGTTGGGTGCAGCGATCAACGCTGCCTGAGTCAGGGTTTGCACCGGGACAGGCGTCGTCGGGCGGGTGTCGCGCGGTTTGTGGAAGATCATGTTCCACATGATGCGCAGGGTTTTGCGAAAACCTTCGCGCTTTACCAGCGCATGATTTCGAAAGAGCCCTTCTACCTGACGGGAAGCTTCAGGCGTAGAGACGTTATCCGATGGGGAAGTTGATGTGGCCATGACTGAATGACTCCAGAAAAACCGCACAATTCGCGATTTCCGCTTGGGACGATAAATGGCCAAGGCACGCACGCATCAGCCGGAGATTCTATTGTTCACTGCGCAGGATTAACAAAACATTACACTGCACAGTGTAGTTTCTAGGTTGCATCAAAGCTGATCACAAGTAAACTGCCAAGTGTAGTTCTCACTTCTTCCTGCCGAAGCGTACTTATGACAGCTCCACAGCGCCTCACCGACCGAAAACGCGAAGCCATCATTCAGGCGGCGATTGCCGAATTCCGTGCCAACGGTTTCGACATCACCAGCATGGACAAGATCGCCGCCACCGCCGGCGTGTCGAAGCGCACGGTGTACAACCACTTCCCCAGCAAGGAAGAGTTGTTCGCCGAAATCCTCAATCAGTTGTGGGCGCGGGTGACGTCAGAACAGGAAACGCCCTACCACCCTGACCTGCCGCTGCGCGACCAGATGCGCCGGATGCTGATGGCGAAATTGCAGATGCTGGGCGATGACAATTTTCTCGACCTGGCGCGGGTGGCCATCGCCGCGACCATTCATTCCCCCGAGCGCGCGCAGAATATGGTTGCCCGAATGGGTGAGCGCGAAGAAGGCCTGACTGTGTGGATCCGCGCCGCTCAGGCCGACGGTCGTTTGAAACCGGTCGCCCCCGAATTCGCTGCACAACAGATTCAGGGAATGCTCAAATCCTTTGCGTTCTGGCCGCAGATTTCCATGGGCCTGCCCGGCCTGTCAGCCGAAATGCAGAGCACTGTTGTGGAGTCGGCGCTGGACATGTTTCTGGCCTGCTATCAGCTGCAATAAATGACAATGTCCGCCGCTTTAGCGGTGAGCAGTAGCGCGGAATAAAACACCGCAATGTGTTTCAGAATGAAACTGGCGCTGGGGCGGAAATGACCAAGGCCCTCACCGAACGCATCGAAAGCCTGACCTCGGAAATGCATCAGCACTTCGTGCGCAAGGATCAGCCGAAGGTTTAGCGCTCGGTCAAGGCAATCGAAGCGCCCGCCCCAACTCATCGAACAACGTCACCACCGAGCGCAAGGCGCGGCAGTCCGGGCGGGTCAGCAACCAGAGTGCCGTGTCGTAACCGTGTAGTGGCCCGCTCACCGGTTGCAGCCCGTCACCGATGAGGAAGTCCGGCAATGCCGCGACACCGAGCCCGGCCCGCACCAGTTCAGTCACCGACAACATGCTGTTGCAGCGATAACCCGGTGTGACGCCGGGCAACTGCTGACGGCGCCACACAACGGTGGGGTGATCGGGAAGGAAGTCGTCCGGGGCGATCCAGGTCAGCAACGCCAAGTCTTCGGAATCGACCGATCTCAGATACGCCTCACTGGCACAGACTCGATAGGAAACCTCCGCCAATCGCCGGCCCACCAAGTGCTCGGGCGGTGTGCGGGTCAGGCGCAAGGCGATATCCGCATCCCGGCGGCTGAGGTTGGCGAAGTCGTTGGACGTACTCAACTCGATGGTCAGCGCCGGGTAGCCGGGCATGAACTTCGCCAACGCCGGCAGCAGCAAGCCTTGCAAGACCGAATCGGTGCAGGTCAGGCGCACCGTGCCGCTGATGACTTCACCGCCCTGCTCCACGCCAATGCGAGCCGCCTCCAGCGCCTGCTCGGCCCGCTCAGCCTGCTCGGCCAGGGTTTGCGCCAAGGTGGTGGGCAAGTAGCCGGCGCGGCTTTTTTCGAACAGTTGCTGGCCCAGCGCAGCTTCCAGTCGGCGCACGGCGCGAAATACGGTCGAAACGTCGACCTTCAATAGCGTCGACGCCCGGGCCAGAGAGCCGCCGCGCACCAGCGCGAGGATCAGGGACAGGTCGGGATAATCCAGTCGATAGTGCATCGGTGCATTGATCAATTGGGATAACGCCAATATTGAGTGCGTGAACGCCAATCTATAGTGGGTGCCAGGAATCAACAAGCGTGGAGCGCACTCATGGAAAACCGCCCAATTCGCATCGCCCTGATCGGCGATTACGACCCGCACGTCACCGCTCACCAAGCCATTCCCGTCACCCTCGGCATGGCCGCTGAACATGCAGGGCGAGACGTGCAATTCCAGTGGTTGGCCACCGACGGCATCAGCGTCGATGCGCCATTGGCTGATTTCGACGGTTTCTGGTGCGTGCCTGCCAGCCCTTACCGCGATAGGGACGGTGCGTTGCGAGCGATTCGTTTTGCCCGTGAACAGCAACGGCCGTTCCTTGGTACCTGCGGCGGTTTTCAACACGCCGTACTCGAATACGCCCGAAATGTTCTGGGTTGGAAAGATGCCGAACACGGTGAAACATCGCCGGATGCGGCGCGAGCGCTGCTCACGCCACTGACCTGTTCGCTGGTGGAGGCCGTCGACAGCATTCATCTGGTTGAAGGCTCATTGATCGCCGAGGCGTACGAAAGCGCTGAGATTGTCGAAGGCTATCGCTGCCGCTACGGCGTTAATCCAGCATTTGAACGTGAGTTGTTGACCCAACAGCTGTGCGCCGTTGCACACGATTCAACCGGCGACTTGCGGGCGGTGGAACTCAAAGGTCATCCGTTCTTCGTCGCGACGCTATTCCAACCTGAACGCGCAGCACTCAAGGGCAAGCTGCCGCCGCTTGTCCGCGCGTTGATCGCAGCCTGCAAGAGACAGAAGTCATGATCGTCAAGACTCCGTCAGCGCCTTACTACGCGGTGATTTTTACCTCCCTGCGCACCGACGGTGATCACGGTTACGAGCAGGCCGCCAGACGCATGGTCGAACTGGCCCGTGAGCAACCCGGTTTCCTCGGTGTGGAATCGGCTCGGGGTGAAGACGGGCTCGGGATTACGGTGTCCTACTGGGCCAGCGAAGCGGCGATTCTGGCGTGGAAACATCATCCCGAGCACAGTGAGATTCGCGAGCGCGGGCGGTCGACCTGGTATTCGTCTTGTCATACGCGGGTGTGCAAGGTTGAGCGGGATTATCGGTTTCAGCGGTAATTATGTGCGGTGCCCTTCTGGCCGCCATCGCGAGCAAGCTCGCTCCCACAGGGGTTATGTGTCGATCACAAGACCCATGTGGGAGCGAGCTGGATCCAGGCGGCGTTCCGACGATAGGCCCGCACAATCACCCCAAAACTCAGCTCTGCACCAAACGGCGAACCGCCGAAATCTCCGGCACTTCCCGCCGATTCATATAAACCCGCACCGGCTCGGTGATGTTGATCCGGTCATCGATGTTCTGATCCAGCAACAACTGAATCAACTCACGCTTGAGCGTCATGGCCTGCGCGGAACCTGGGGCCCAGACGAATTCGCTGGTGGGGATAATGCCGTCGTCAGCCACGTCCATGCCGAAAGAGTCTTCGCTGAAACGAACGATGTACTGGCCGGTCTTGCGATTGAGGCCGACGAAGCCTTTGAGTTGGTCGGCGGCCTGGCAGATGAGCTCGGAAGTGATGCGCATGATAAACCTCACAAAAGGTCGAAAAGGACCGGTGATCGATGGTTTACACGCAGGGCAAGCGAATGGGCGTTCCCTCTGCCGGGGTAACTGCCGGGGCCAAGAGTACTGCAAAGAAGCGCACAAAAGCGCTGAAAAAATCTTCTTTAAACACGTTTATGTCGGTCTGGCGATAGCGCAAGCGGCGCTCAGTTGCTAAAAGGTACGTCTTTGAAAATCTGCGAAAGGACCTCGACCATGCCTGTTACCTTCACCAAGAGCGCCCTGTTGCTGAGCCTGATGCTGGGCCTCGGCCACGCACAGGCCGCCAGCGAGCCAAGCCCCACCGCATTGGCAACCCGCACGGGCATCCCGCATCCGGCCGTGATCGCTCACCGTGGCGCGTCGTTCGATGCACCGGAATCCACCGCCGCCGCCTACAAACTGGCCCGCGATCTGGGTGTCGACTACCTGGAAATGGACGTGCAACGCAGCAAGGATGGCGTGCTGTTCGCCCTGCACGACGACAACCTGCAACGCACCACCGACGTCGCCAGCAAATTCCCTGAGCGCAAGGACCGCCCGGCCAACGAGTTCACCCTCGCCGAGCTGAAAACCCTCGATGCCGGCAGCTGGTTCAACACCGCCTACCCGGATCGCGCGCGTCCTGCGTACGTTGGTCTGAAAATCCTGACCCTCGATGAAATCATCGATATTGCCCAAGGCAACCCGCTGCATAAACCCGGCCTGTACATCGAAACCAAAGAACCGAAGCAATTTCCCGGGATCGAGCGCGACCTCAAGGAAAAACTCCAGGATCGCGGCTGGTTGAGCCCGGCCGGGTCAAAACTGGCGAAGAGCGCTCTGGCGGTTGGCCAGGGCAAAGGTAAAGTCGTGCTGCAAACCTTCGAGAAGAGCAGCCTCGAACTGCTCGAGAAGGAAATGCCGAAAGTGCCGAAAATCCTTCTGCTGTGGGTCGGCGAAGGCAGCATCGAGCCGAAATCCAAGGTGACGTTTGCCGAGTCCGGCGACAAGGACAAAGCCACTTACTACGCCAAACAGCAACCGAAAGACAAAGCCGAATTCCAGCAATGGGTCGAGTACGCCAAAGCCCAGGGCGCAATCGGCACCGGCCCTTCTGCCGCGCTGACCAAGGGTGGTGATCAGAGTTACTCGGACCTGGTGCAACCCTGGATGAACCAGTACACCCACGATCAAGGCTTGTTGGTGCACGTTTACACCATCGACGATGCCGTGGATTACCAGAAAGTCATGGACGCCGGGGTCGACGGCATCTTCACCAACCGCGCCAGCGAACTGCTCAAGTTCTACAAACGCCCGGCGGCGGCCAGTGTTGCGCAATTGCTGCAGAACAACGGTTACTGATGAACGTGGGAACGACTATACCCAGTCGCGTTCGGAGAATTAAGGGTGGATTAAGTTGCGCCGGATAACCTGATCCCACTTAAACAGCTCATCCAAGGAAAGAACCTCATGAAAACCCTGACTGCCCTGTTCACTGCCGCGGCCCTGACTCTCACCGCTGGGCTGGCCCAGGCCGATGTCCGCGTCGACCAGATCCCCGAGCTGGTCAAAAGCGGCAAGATCAAGCCATTGGAAGAAATGAACCAGGCTGCTCTGAAATTGCACCCGGGTGCGACCATCACCGACACGGACTTGGACAACCACTTCAATAACTATGAGTACGAAGTGGAACTGAAAACCGCTGACGGCAAAGAATTTGACGTGGACTTCGATGCCACCACGGGCAAAGTACTGAGCGACAAACAAGACACCTGATGCACACACACCAAGCCGCACGATCTTCGGATCGCGCGGCTTTTTTGCACGTCAAATTCAGGCAATCAAGTCGCGCCAACGCAGCGTCAGCCCGCTAGAATCCCACCACACTGTTCATGCAGAGATGGATTGAAATGAGGCAAGCAGCGGCAGCAGACATCGCCACGATCGGTCGGATCAGTGCGGTGCCGGCGATTCTTCAAGTGATCCGTGAACTGACGGGCCTGCGCTTCGCCGCCGTGGCCCGGGTTACCGAAGAGTCGTGGACAGCGTGCGCGGTGCTCGACCAGCTGAATTTCGGTTTACAGGTTGGCGGTGAGCTGGACCTTGTCACGACCCTGTGCCACGAAGTTCGCCAGACGCATCACTCGGTGGTCATCGACAAGGCCAGTGAAGACCCGCTTTACCGCGATCACCACACCCCTCGCCTCTATCAGTTCGAAAGCTACATCGCCGTGCCGATTTTCCGCACCGACGGACGCTTTTTCGGCACCCTCTGCGCCCTTGACCCCAACCCTGCGCCCCTCAAATCCAGCACGATCCAGAGCACCATGGAATCCTTCGCCCGGATGCTGGCGCTGCAGATCGAGTCCGAAGAAAACCTGCAAAAGACCGAAGCAGCGCTGAGGCAGGAACGCGAAACCGCCGAACTGCGCGAACAGTTCATTGCCGTGCTCGGACATGATCTGCGCAACCCCTTGTTCGCCATTAGCGCCGGCGCCGAAATGCTCCTGCGCAAACTACCCGATCCGGCGAATCAGCAACGGGCCCGGCACATCCTCAGCAGCGCCCGTCGTGCGACCAAACTGGTCGATGACGTTCTGGATTTCGCTCGCGGCTCTTTGGGCCGTGGCATTCCCGTGAACATTGAACCGTGCCCGAATCTCGAGGATGCATTGCGGCATGTGATTTCAGAGGTTCAGAGCGTCCATCCCGCCCGCACCATTCAATCGTCCATCGGCGACCTGCGCAGCGTTCATTGCGATCGCGAGCGGGTCGCGCAGTTACTCTCCAATCTGGTGGCAAACGCGGTTGCTCACGGAGATCCCGATGGCCCGATCGAAATCAGCGCGCAGATCAATGAAGGACAGTTCGTGCTGAGCGTGAAAAATCAGGGGCTGATTGCCGAGGATGCGCTGCCACATCTGTTCCGGCCCTACTCGCGACCGGCCAGCGGAACACCGCGGACCGGCCTCGGCTTGGGGTTGTACATTGCCAGTCAGATTGCGCAGTCCCATGGTGGGAAACTGGACGTGGTATCGACCGAGCAACAGGGCACGACGTTTACGTTCAGCTTGCCAGTGTGATCTGCCAGGCTCGAATCACTTGACCATAATGATCAACGGCTTGGAGCGCCAGATTCGGTCGTCTCTGACAACCTCATAAAAGGTAGTCACCAAACCCGGTGTGATGACGGTTTCCTTCACATAGAAATGCACAGGGTTTACTTCTTCAATCTCGGTGATCTCATGCGTAAAAACTGTTTCAGTACCTGCGTTGGTGATCCATACCACCTCAAGATGATTTCCTTCGCTCAAACCCTGTTTGCCAAGGACATACGCCCGCAGACCGGGAGCCGAGGGTAAAGACACCTCACCCTCATACTCCTGACCTTCGACCGCCGTCATGCTCGGGATCGTCAGTTTTTCCAACACTTCAAGCGTAGACATGGAAACACTCCTTATCGGGATAATCGCGCCATTGCGCTGACCCGATCATCAAGCCGTCAGGAATGCGTCCCGTCTACTGTCAGAACTAACAGGTACCTTCTGAATCAAGGGGTTTGAAGCGTCGAATCCGACCAACGGTCATGCCTGCTGAACGGAATATCAGGCCGAAGTGCTGACCAGCGATCCCGACGTGCTGGAACCGGACTCCTGCAACGCCTGCAACAACGCCGCCGTCGCGGTTTGCAACGAAGCCGACGTGGCCGCCATCTGCGACTGAGCCGCCGCGACGTCCGCCGCTTTGGCTTCGGCGCTTTCCTGTTTGGCCTGGGCCGCTTGCAGTTGCTGCTGTTCTTCCTGCAGTTGTTTTTGCAATTCGGCGATCTGCTTGCGCAGCTCTTTCACCGTATCGGATTCTTCGCTGCTGCTGGAACTGCTGCCGCTCGCCGCAGGGGCGCCGCCGGCGGATACCCTGGTGGTGTCGCTGGACGCCTCAGCGGTTGCCGTGACTGAGGTGTCTTCGGTGCTGTCGCTGAGGGCAGTCTTGTTCGAAGCCGTCGAGGCCGTCTGGGTGATCGAAACGGAAGTGATGCTGACCATGGCGGTTTTCCATTGGGTTTATGGGATTACCGTGATCATCGACATCGACACTGCGGACTTGAGATCGACTGTGTACCGACTCGGTAAACAAACCGGTACACGGTCATTCCCGTTACGCGCTTAAACGCGCCGTCACTTCATTCAACTGCCCCGACAACCCGTGCAGGTTGTGACTGGCCGCTTCGGTGCGTTGCACATTGTCCAGGTTGGTACTGGCGATGCTGGTGATTTCGGTGAGGTTGCGCGAGATGTCTTCGGCGACCGAAGTCTGCTCTTCAGCGGCGGTGGCGATCTGGCGGTTCATGTCGCGGATGGCTTCCACGGCAAGGGTGATGCGCTCCAGCATGGCGCCGGCCTGGGTCACTTGCTCGACACTTTCTTCACTGCGCGACTGACCGCTTTCAATGGCCTGGGCCGCATCCACCGCACCGGTTTGCACGGTTTGGATGATCTGGTTGATTTCGATGATCGACGCCGCCGTACGCTGGGCCAGGCTGCGCACTTCATCGGCCACCACCGCGAAACCGCGCCCGGCTTCACCGGCACGGGCCGCTTCGATGGCGGCGTTGAGCGCCAGCAGATTGGTCTGCTCGGCGATGCCGCGAATCACTTCCAGTACCTTGCCGATGCGCCCGCTGTCGGTTTCCAGACGACGGATGACCGTGGCGGTATTGGCAATTTCGCCGCGCATTTGGGTGATGGTGTGGATGGTGCCCTGCATGACCTTTTCGCCCTGCTGGGCGGACTGGTCGGCATCGTCGGCGGCACGTGCCGCATCGGCTGCGTGACGCGCGACTTCTTGCGCGGTAGCGGACATTTCGTTCATCGCCGTGGCCACCTGATCGGTGCGGTTGAACTGCTCGTTAGTGCCGCTGGCCATCAGGGTGGCGATGGAATTCAGCTCACCGCTGGCGCTGTCCAGATCCTTGGCGCTGCGCTGCAAACGGTTGAAGGTTTCGGCGAGGAAATCGCGCAAGGTGTTGGCGGCTACCGCCAACTTGCCCAACTCGTCCTGACGGCTGCTGGCCACGCGTTCGGCAAACTTGCCCTGGCTGAGTTGCGCCACGTACTCGATCAGTTTGCGAATCGGTTCCACCAGGTTGCGGTTGACCAGCCACAGGCTCAACAACCCGATCAACAGACCCGAGGCGAGCATCACTATGATCCCCAGCAACACGGTGCGGTCGGCGTCGGCGCTGATCAGCTTCGATTGCTCGGCACCCTGCTTGCGCAAGTCGCTGACCAACTCGCTCATCTGATCGCTGGTCGCGCGGTCCACACCTTTGACCGCTGTGTCGCCAACCGTTGGGTCGGCGCCTGCCGCCACGTAGGCGTCACGGCCCTTCTGATAGGCCGCGCCCAACAGGCGATGTTCGTCACGCAGGCGTTCGATGCGAGTCTTGAGTTGTGGCTCGATACCCTTCTGCCCGGCCAGTTCACCGAGGATGCCCTGCACATCGCGCTGACGGTCTTCGAATTGCTTCCAGTATTTGTCCAGGTCCGCAGGCCGCTTGCCGCGTAGGAGAACGTTTTTCCATTCCTGAACCTGCACCTTGAATTGCAAGTTGGCTTCATCGATCAATTGCGAGGTGTGCAACGGGCCTTCGATCAGATTCGCGTAGTTCTGAACACCGCTGGACAGAAAGTGAAAGCAGGCCAGGGCGATCAACAACATGGCCAACAGGCTGCCGCTCAACAAGGCGAGGATTTGTGCTCTCAGGGATTTTTGCAAAAACATCGAGTGATCTCATGACAGGGATGAGGCACGCCCGGCAGGCGTGCAAGGTGTCCGGACATCCCTGTCAGCAACGCTGGCCCAAGACCGCATCGCGAAATTCAACATCAGCATCATCGGCGCGCCAGAACTATTCTTGAGCGCTTCCGACCACCGGTAGAGGTGAATTTGTGGCGCCATGGGACTGTCACAAAACGGTCAAAGACCCTTGCGATGATGCGGCTCAAGTGAACCTGTGAAACCCGCCGTAACGCGACCTGTAGCAGCTGGCGAAGCCTGCGTTCGGCTGCGCAGCAGTCGCGAAATCAGACTTTGCGTTTCCAAAGGAAGACCGCGTGCTCAAGCTTGACGACTGCTACGTCCGAACGCGGCCCGAACCGAACGCAGGCTTCGCCAGCTGCTACACATAGCGACCGACAGCACCTCCTTCAGCGAGACCTCATGAACCACAGCATCGACCAAAGCCATCGCGACACGGACCTGTTCGGTCTGCTGTACGGTTTCAGTTTTCGCCCCGGCGAGGGCGGCCGGGAGCTCGATTCGGCCAAGGCCTTGCAGTGCCTGCAACAACCCGGCGACAACGACGAATTTCTCTGGCTGCACCTGAATCTGGCCCACGCCGCATGCGAGCGCTGGATGAAAAGCCATCTGGAATTGCCCGACGAATTTTTCGAAGCGCTGCATGAGGGCTCCCGTTCGACGCGCATCGAGCATGTGGATTCGGCGTTGCTGGCGGTGGTCAACGACGTGGTGTTCAACCTCAGCAGCATGGTCTCGTCCGATGTTTCAACGCTGTGGGTCTGCGCCCGCAGTCGGCTGATCATCAGCGCACGCCTGCAACCGCTGCACTCGGTGGACAAGCTGCGCTCGTCGGTGAAGGCCGGTGAATGCTTTCGCTCGCCGCTGGAATTGCTGGTGCATCTGCTGCGCGATCAGGGCGAAGTGCTGACCCAGATCGTGCGCAAGACCAGCCTCAGTGTCGATCAGATCGAAGATGAGTTGCTGTCCTCGCGGCTGTCGACCAATCGGGCTGAGCTGGGTGCCAACCGACGGGTGCTGGTGCGCCTGCAACGCTTGTTGGCGCTGGAACCGGGCTCGTTGCTGCGCCTGCTCAATCGCCCGCCGCAGTGGTTGCAGAAGGAAGACGTCAAGGAGCTGCGCAAGTCCACCGAGGAGTTCGCGCTGATCATCAACGACCTCACGGCGCTGGGCGAACGGATCAAGCTGTTGCAGGAAGAAATCGCCGCCAACCTCAACGAACAGAGCAACCGCACGCTGTTCACCCTGACCGTGGTGACGGTGCTGGCGTTGCCGATCAACATCATCGCCGGGTTCTTTGGCATGAACGTCGGTGGGGTGCCGCTTTCCGGCGACCCGGAAGGGTTCTGGATTCTGGTGGCATTGGTCGCGACGTTTACCGTGATCGCGGGGCGTTGGGCGTTTCGTAAGCGCCAGGATTATTAAGATCAAAAGATCGCAGCCTCGTTTCACTCGACAGCTCCTACAGGGTTGCGCATTCCAAATGTAGGAGCTGTCGAGTGAAACGAGGCTGCGATCATGACCGACACCCCTTTCCTCCTCAGGATTTTCCTTCACCGCCGCCCAGGCGCCCGCCAATAGCGCCAAACCGCAACTCGATAAAAAGCCCGGCCTGCTGACCATCGTGTTTTTCTTCGCTGTGCTGGGCAGCGGGCTGTTGTTCACGGCCTACAGCCTGATGCACGACATGAACGAACTCGGCACCGTGGTGACCACCTGGACGCCGTTTCTGCTGTTGGGCGTGGCGCTGCTGATTGCCCTCGGCTTTGAATTCGTCAACGGTTTCCACGACACCGCCAACGCCGTGGCCACGGTGATTTACACCAACTCCTTGCCGCCGAATTTCGCAGTGGCCTGGTCCGGGTTCTTCAACTTCCTCGGGGTGCTGCTGTCCAGCGGCGCGGTTCTGCAAGTCGGTTCCTCCGCCGGTTTCGCGATGATCTTCGCCCTGTTAATCGCCGCGATCCTGTGGAACCTCGGCCCGTGGTGGTTGGGCTTGCCGGCGTCTTCGTCGCACACCCTGATTGGCTCGATCATCGGGGTCGGCGTGGCCAATGCCCTGATGCACGGTCGCGACGGCACCAGCGGCGTGGACTGGGCACAGGCGACCAAAGTCGGCTACGCGCTGTTGAAAGGCATGGGCCTGATCATGCTGATTCTGGTCGGCACGCTGCCGATGGCTTACGCACTGAACCGCACCATGCCGGCGGACCAGGCACTGCAGTTTGCCGCCGTGGCCGAAGTCACCCAGCAAGCGCTGGTCAAAAGTGCGCCGCTGCCAGCGCCCGCCGACCCGCGTCCGGTGCTGTCCAAATACGTGCGCAGCAAGGAAGCCACGCCGCAACTGATCCCCGCCCTCGCCGCATTGACCGGCAATATCGGGAACGAAGTGAAGGGCTACGGCTCGCTCTCAAAGGTCCCGGCCGAGGCCATGGGCAACGTGCGTAACGACATGTACCTGACCAGCGAAACCATTCGCCTGATGGCTGAACAGCTACGTCGCCGGCAATACCGCGTTGGGGCGCGTTGGTCAGCCTGACGACATCGGCGCCGCGATTGCGCTGCTGCTGGCGCCGGGCAGTCAGTGGATCAACGGGCAGCGCGTGGAAGCGTCGGGTGGGATGTTTTTGTAAACGCCATCAAGATCAAAAGATCGCAGCCTCGTTTCACTCGACAGCTCCTACAGGGATCGCATTCCAATGTAGGAGCTGTCGAGTGAAACGAGGCTGCGATCTTTTGCTTTTATCCCGAGACAGCCTGGCGCATCACCACCCGCTCACGCACCACGTCATAGACCCAGTGATAAACGTAGGTGTACGGCAGGAAAAACAGCAGCACGCCGACATCCAGCAGGAACGCTTGCCACAGGCTGACCTTCAACCACCAGGCAATCAACGGCACACCCACCGCGACCAGACCGCCTTCGAACAACAGCGCATGGACAACACGTACCCACGCGCTGTGCACGATGCCGTAGTGTTTGAGCGCACGGTCGAACAATCCGTTGAAGACCACGTTCCAGGCCAGGGCAAGTGCCGCGATAGCCATGGTCACGACGCCCATGTCGAGCATCGGTTTGTCCATGATCCACGCCAGCAACGGGGTACAGATCAGGATGGCCAACAATTCGAAACCAATGGCCTGGAAAATACGTTCAGTAATGGATTTGTTGGCGCTCATGGCCAGACTCCTCTGAGTGACTGTGGTTGCCATGATCCTTCTTCACACCGATACTTCATAACCAATAACCATCGGTCAAGGCGATAGTTCATGGCCTCTCAAGAAGTGTTGCAGGCCTTCGTTCAGGCAGCGACTCAAGGCTCGTTTTCCGCCGCGGCGCGCAAACTGGGCCGCAGTCAGTCGACTATCAGCGCCGCCGTGGCCAGCCTTGAAATCGACTTGAACCTGACTCTGTTCGACCGCAGCAGCCGCAAACCGAGCCTGACCCCGGCCGGGCACGTGATGCTGCAACGGGCCGAGGAAATCCTGGCCGCCACCAGCCGACTGGAAATGACCGCCAGCCAACTGTCCCAAGGGGTCGAGCCGAAGCTGACCGTGGCGATTTCCGACACGTATCAGTCCGACCGATTCGAAGCGGCGCTCAGTGCCTTCGAGCAGCGCTATCCGGATCTGGAACTTGAATGCCTGATCGCCGAGTGCGATGACCTGGTGGCCTTGGTGCAACGGGGTCGGGCACATGTGGCTTTCGCCGAAAAACAAGACAGTTACCCGCCGGACCTGGTCAGTTCGACCGTGGAAGAACGGACCGAGATTGCCCTGTTCGTGTCCCGCGAGCATCCGTTGGCGGCGCTGAGCCACATCGATCAGGATGTGTTGCAACAACACCGGGAGCTGCGCCTGGCGACGATCGTCAATCCGTATGAAAGCCGGGCAAAGGGGCGCGTCTGGTCGGCGCCGAGTTATCTGATGCTGCTGGAAATGGCCCAGGGCGGATTCGGCTGGGCGCCATTGCCCCGGTGGCTGGTGGAGCGGTTTGGGCCAGGGACGTTGCAGGAACTGGACGTACGCGGCTGGCCGAAACCGGTGTTCGTCGATGCGCTGTGGTCGCGGCTGCATCCGCCAGGGCCGGCGGGGAGTTGGTTGCTGGGCAAGATGCTGGAATAGCGGTGCTGCCATTCGCGAGCAGGCTCGCTCCCACATTGAATTTGTGCACGCCACAGATCCCTGTGGGAGCGGCGGTGCGGCGATCCGACTTGCCCGCGATGGGGCCGGCGAATTCACCTTATTGTAAAACCCTGATCCGGGCCTCGATAAACCGCCGTTCCGGCACTTGCTGCGTCAACTCCAACGCCCGCTCATAAGCCGCCCGCGCCTCCTCAACCCTTCCCAACTGCCGACAAAACTCCGCCCGCGCCGCGTGCGCCAAGTGGTAATCCAGCAAATCACCCCGCGCCAGAATCCCTTCAACCAACGTCAGCCCCGCCAACGGCCCATCCCGTTTGGAGATCGCCGCCGCACGGTTCAATTCGATCACTGGCGAAGGCGCCGCCCGCAACAGCACGTCATACAGACCCACAATCTCCAGCCAGTCCGTTTCCGCCGCCGTGGGCGCTTCGGCATGCGACGCCGCAATCGCCGCTTGCAGGCTGTAAGGCCCGAAGCGCCGGGTTGTCAGCGCTCGACCGCGACGAAAAACGCCTCGTGCAAGGCTTCTTCGGCGAGGTCGAAATCGCCAAGTAAACGGATCAGGGTCGCCAGAATCCGCCGTGACTCTTCGCGGTAAACCTGCTCGACCTGTGCCCGTACCGACTCGACAGACATCAGGCGCCGGGATTCAACTGGCGAACGGGACGCACCTCGACACAGCCGACCCGGGCCGCCGGAATGTTGCCGGCGACCTGGAGGGCTTCATTGAGGTCTTTGGCATCGATCAGGTAGAAGCCGGCCAATTGCTCCTTGGTTTCGGCGAACGGACCGTCGGTGATCGACATTTTCCCGTTGCGCATCCGCACCGTGGTCGCGGTCTGCACCGATTCCAGCGCCTCGGCGGCGACCATTCGGCCGCTGCCCTGGATCGACTCGGCATAGGCCATGCATTCAGCGTCATTCGGGCTTTCGGGCAGCGAGTGCAACTCGTGCTCGTTGCTGTAGACCAAGCATAAATACTTCATGGGGCTCTCCTGAATCGAACGGATCAACTATGGCTGCAGATTGACACTTTCGCGACATTCCCGACGAATCAGCACGACGCTCACGGTTCCAGGTTGAACAGCACCGTGCCGCTCATCATGTCGAACGGGGCCGACCAGTGTTCGTGGACGATGCGCCATTGCCCATCGTCGCGCCGATAGCAGGCGGTCACGCGCATCCAGCAGGCCTGGGTCTCGCCCTTCTCGTTGGTGCCGCCGCAATGGGCCAGCCAATGGGCGAAGGCGATGTGCTCGTCTGCCACGATGTTCATATGGTCGAAATCAAACTTGTGTGCGCCCTGGCACATTTCCATGCATTCCTGCCAATGCGCGCGGTAGGCGGCCTTGCCCCGAAATTGCAGGGCCTTGACCGCGTCGTAGGAGACGATGTCCTCGGCATACAGGGGCATGAGTTTCTCGACATCCTTGGCGATGACCGCCTGACGATAGGTGTCGATCAGGGTCTGGATTTCGTGGGTAGCGTTCATGGTGGTTCTCCGTGGTTTTTGTTGTGAAGACACCCTTAGTCGTCTGGCGAAAAGCCAAATCGACAGCCGAAATAAAAATAATCCATGGACGCAAACTCGTTAGAATTCGAAACACATTTTGTTGGAAAAAGGACACTCCAGTGACAGCCCGACTCGTGCCTTACGACAGCCTGAACGCGCTCCAGCGCCAGCAGGTCGAGGCCATTGAAGTTCACAAAGAACAAATCAGGTTCTCCGGCGACATTCACGGTGCGTTGCACACCTTGCTGTCCAAACCCGGCCCCGGCGTCAAAGGATTTGCGCTACTGGTCGAAGATGTTCCCGTGGCCTTTCTGCTGCTCAAACGCCCGCCCGTATTGCCAGCGTGGGCCGATGAACACAGCGCTACCCTGCATGCGCTGCAAGTCGATCATCGGACTCAGGGCAAAGGCTATGGCAAGGCCTGCCTGCAAGCCCTGCCCGACTTGGCGCGTCAGGCGTTTCCGGAAATAAAGGGACTGGAGTTGTCGGTGGATGCGGATAACGCATCGGCCATCGCGCTTTACGCAAAATTCGGCTGGGTCGACAGCGGCGAAGCCTACAGGGGCAGGATCGGTTACGAACGGCGCATGGGTCTGATTTTCTGAGGTGGTTATGCTCAACAGCATCGAAGAACTGGAAGCCCTCTACGGCCAACCCCACGACCGCGCCGTGCGCAAGCAGATCCCCTTTCTGAACGAGGACTATCAGGCGATGGTCCGCGCCTCGCCGTTGGTGATCATCAGCTCGGTGGGGCCTGACGGGATGGACGGTTCGCCACGGGGTGACACACCGGGTTTCGTGCGGATCATTGATGAACGCACCCTGGCGATCCCGGATCGGCCGGGCAACAACCGCATCGACACCTTGCGCAACGTCGTGCTCGATTCGCGGGTGTCGCTGTTGTTCATCATTCCCGGGATTGGCGAAACGTTGCGGGTTAACGGCACGGCACAGATCAGCGCCGAAGCTGGGTTGCTGGAGAGCTTCGCGGTGAACGGAAAACCAGCGCGTACGGTGATGCTGGTAACGGTGGAAGCAGCATACTTCCACTGTTCCAAGGCCATCGTTCGTTCGGATTTATGGAACCCTGAGAAACATCTGGAGCGCTCGGCGCTGCCGACGGCGGGTGCGTTTCACAAGCGGTTGAACGATGGGCAGTTCGATGCCGAGACGTATGACCGGGAAGCGCCGGCCAGAGTGCGCGACAGCCTCTACTGACACGACGACTAACCAATGTGGGAGCGAGCTTGCTCGCGATGGCGGTCTGACAACCGACAGCTTTGTTGAATGTTATGCCGCCATCGCGAGCACGCTCGCTCCCACAGGTGTTCTGCGGTGTTCGAGAGATTGTTGTGGTTACAACTCCAACTCCATCTCATGCCACGCCATCCCGCCGTGGTCAGACGCTGAAGGCTTGATGTAGGCAAACCCGAACCCGGCATACAGCGGAATGTGTCGCTCCTTGCACATCAGATGGATGTTGGTCTTGCCCAGTGCGCGCATCCGCTCGATGAATTCGCCCATCAACCGTTTCGCCAGCCCCTGCCCCTGAAAATCCGGATGCACCACCACCGACATGATCACCACGTGCGGGCCGGCCGGGTCGTGGCCGATCAGTTCCTTGAACGCCTCGTCCGACATTTCTACCTGAAACGCCGCACCGGAATTGATGAAACCGGCTACAACGCCATCGACTTCGGCCACGATGAAACCTTCGGGCCAGGTGGCAATGCGCGTGGCGATCTTTTCGCGAGTAGCAGCTTCGTCGCCTTCGTAGGCAACGGTTTCGATGGTGTAGCAGCGGTCCAGATCAGCAGGCTGGACGTTTCGGATGACAGGGTTCGACGAGTTCATGGCGCAGCGCAGACCTTGGGGCAAGTGAGATGACAGGATAACGCTCGCCGATTCTAGCAATACTTGCTTGCTCTCGAACGCCCGATACCCACCTCTCGTATGAAGTGCATAGGGTTCAAGGACGGCGCCGTAAAGCTTTCATATAACCGCTATCCAAGGCCCCGGGTTCGTATTATCTATTTGTGTCTCGACGATTGATGACGCCCAGCCACGGCAGGTTGAGCGCTCCTCGTCCCACCCACAGGACTTTGATCATGAGCACGACGCAAATCGGCCTACTCGTGTTGTTCAGCATTTCTTCGTTCGGTTTCATCACGCTGTACATCGATTTCCTGCACGAGCGCCGGATCAAGAAAGACAAGTGAGCGACACACGGCCAGGCGCTGCTGCCAGCGCCCGCCGTGCTTTACAGCCCCACCAGGCGATAACCTACCTGCAATTCGGTGATGAAATGCTGCGGCTGGGCCGCATCGGCCTCCAGTTTTTGCCGCAAGTGCGCCATGTGCACCCGCAGATAGTGAGCACGATCGACGTAATCCAGGCCCCACACTTCCAACAGTAGCTGGCGATGGGTCATGACCCGACCTTGTCCGCGAATCAGCGCGCAAAGCAAGCGATACTCGATGGGTGTCAGATGGACCGATTGGCCCTCGCGCCGGACCTCGTGCGTGGCCAGGTCCACGTCGATCATGCCGAAGGTCACCTTGCTGGTGACCGCGGCGGTCCCGTTCTGCACATGCCGACGTAACTGGGCGCGAATACGCGCGAGCAGCTCGGGCACGCCGAAGGGCTTGACCAGATAATCGTCCGCCCCCGCATCCAGTGCCGCCACTTTTTCCTCTTCACGATCACGGGCCGACAGCACCAGAATCGGCACCGTCATCCAGCCCCGCAACTCACTGATCAATTGTTTGCCGTCACCGTCGGGCAAGCCCAGATCGACAATCACCAGATCCGGTTGACGGCTGGCGGCGTGGATCAGGGCGCGTTTGACGTTGTCGGCCTCGAACACCTGAAAACCTTCGTCCTGCAGCGCGATACCGATGAAACGGCGGATGTTGGCCTCGTCCTCGACAATGAGGATGCGTGCACTGGTCATAGCGATTCCATGGAAGGCGGATGACCCGCCGGTAGAGTGATGACAAAGCGGATGCCCGAGATGGCCTGAGGCTGAGCCTCGATCGTTGCGCCATGGGCCTGGACAATCCGTTTTGCCAACGCCAGCCCAAGGCCGATGCCGGCAACGGCCGACTCCTGCTGACCCCGGGTGAACGGTTCGAACAAGCTCTGAGGCGTGCTGCCCTGAGGACAACCGGGACCGGCGTCGATCACCTCCAGCACAATGCTGTCCTCCTCTTGCCGGGCCACAACCTGCACCAGCGTTCCGGCCGGGGTGTACTTGGCGGCGTTGTCCAGCAGGTTGACCAGCACGCGCTCGATCAACAGCGCATCGACTTCCACCAACGGCAACAGCGGCGACAGGGCGGTGCGCACCACATGCCGCGCCAATGGCTCGCGCAGTTGACGCAAAGCGCTGCCGACAATTTCCTCCAGTGAGTGCCATTGCAGGTTGAGGCGCACACCGCGTTCCTGCATTCGGGCCATGTCCAACAGGTTTTCGATCAACCGCTGCATGGAGCTGGCCTGATCGCGAATACCGCCCAGCAACTGGGTCAGCGGTCCGGGCGGCGCATGGGGCGCCGCTGCGTCTGCCGCGCCGATTATGGTGGTCAGCGGCGTGCGCAGGTCATGAGAGATCGCGGCCAGCAGGGTATTGCGCATGCGCTCGCCCTCCATCTGCACCAGGGTGCTTTGCGCCACTTCGACGAAATGCACCCGTTCCAGCGCGATCGCCAGTTGGCTCATGCAGGCCTCGAGCAAACGCTGCTCTTCAGGCTCGTTCAACCGCTCGGGTTCAGCCAGCTCCAGCACCAACACTCCGCGCACGCGCATAGGCGCCTTCAACGGCAAATAGCGGCCTTGAGCAGCCGCCAGCGTATTGGTGCCCTGGCCGGCGGGTTGGCCATGGTCGTAAACCCATTGGGCAATGCTTTCATCGATCGGGAATGCACCGGCGCCACGAGCGTGGACACTGTCGGCGGCGTCCGGCAGTGTCAGCCCGACCCGCGCTTCAAACACGCCGCTGAAGGTGCGCAGCGCCACCTCCGTGATCTGCTCCACCGTCAGCGCCGCCGACAAGTCGCGAGCCAACCTGGCCAACGACGTCGCGCGCCGCTCACGTCCGGCAGCGGTGCTAGCCTCATGACGCAAGCGTGCCGTGAGCTGCCCGGTGATCAACGCAATACCCAGCATCAGGGCGAAGGTAAAGAAGTACTGGGTATCGTTGACCGTGAACGACCAGCGTGGCTGGACGAAAAAGAAATCAAAACACAGCACCGCCAGCATCGCCGCCCAGACACCCGGCCCTCGCCCAAAGCGCAAGGCGACCAGCACCACCGTGAGCAAAAACAGCATGACCACGTTGGCCAGGTCAAACACCTGCAACAGCAACGCGGCTACCGCCGTGGCAGCAAAACAGGCCAGGCTGGCCCACAGATAAGCCGGAGCCCTGCTGGGCGGCAGCGCGGCATCAGTGTTCACCGCAACCGCAACCACGACGGGCAACGGGCCATGGGCGATGACAATCTGATCGATCTCGGGATGGCGACGGCTGATGCGGTCACTGACCGACTGGTGCCAAAACTGCCAGACCTTGCGCGGGTAATGCCCGAGCACCAGCCGGTTGGCGTTGTGCTCACGAGCAAACGCTACCAAGGCCTCGGCCACGTCCATGCCCGACAGCGTGGCCGTATCGGCACCGAATTCGGCGGCCAGTGCCAAGGTCTTCATGGCGGCGGCATAGCGGTGCGCACCCGCGCCACGTCGCTGCACCGAAGGCACATGAACGACAATCCAGTCGGCCTCAAGTTTTTGTGCCAGACGCGCCGCTTCACGAACCAGACGTTCATCCGAAGGGTGCCCTGCCACGCCAACCAGTAAACGCTCGCGCGCGGGCCAAAGTGAGTTGATGGACCGCTCGCGGCGATAGTCGCGCATCTGCGCATCGACGCGATCAGCGGTACGCCGCAACGCCAGCTCGCGCAAGGCCAGCAAGTTGCCCTTGCGAAAGAAATGCCGGGACGCGCGCTCGGCCTGGGGCGGCAGGTAGACCTTGCCTTCCTTGAGACGGCGCAGCAGGTCATCGGGTGGCAGGTCGATCACCACCACTTCATGGGCACCGTCGAACAGATGATCGGGCACGGTCTCGCGCACCCGGATGCCGATGATCCCGCTGACGATATCGTTGAGACTTTCCAGGTGCTGGACATTGAGGGTGGTCCAGACGTCGATGCCGGCGCGCAGCAGTTCTTCGACATCCTGCCAGCGCTTGGGGTGACGCGAACCGGGAACGTTGCTGTGGGCCAATTCATCCACCAGCAGCACCGCCGGACGCCGCGCCAGCGCGGCATCCAGATCGAACTCGCTGAGGGCACACTCGCGATGCATCACGTTATAGCGCGGCAGCAGTTCCAGACCGGCGAGCAGTTCCGCGGTTTCCCGGCGGCCATGGGTTTCTATCACGCCAGCCACCAGGTCACGGCCCTGGGTCACTTCGCGTTGGGCCGCGGTGAGCATCGCGCAGGTTTTCCCCACCCCGGCGTTGGAACCGAAATAGATGCGCAGTTTCCCACGCAGGGCGGCCTGTTCGTCCTGTTGCAGCTTCTCCAACAGCGCATCGGGATAAGGGCGGCCGTCTCGTGAAGCGGTGAACGTATCAATAACGGGCATGGCAATCCTTTTGAACTGCACGACGCCATACACGGCGCCGTGCAGTCAGTCCTTTCAAACCAGGCCGAGCCCGGCCAACAGCATGTCGATCACCTTGATCCCCGCGAACGGCACCAGCACGCCACCCAGGCCATAGATCAGCAGGTTGCGATTGAGCAACGCCGCCGCGCCGATGGCTCGGTAGGTCACGCCCTTGAGCGCCAGCGGGATCAGAAACACGATGATCAAGGCATTGAAGATCACCGCGCTGAGAATCGCCGAGTTCGGGCTGCTCAGGTGCATCACGTTCAGTGCGCCCAGTTGCGGGTAGGTCGCGACGAATGCGGCCGGTACGATAGCAAAATACTTGGCCACATCGTTGGCCACGCTGAAGGTGGTCAACGCGCCGCGCGTCATGAGCATCTGTTTGCCGACTTCAACCACTTCGATCAGCTTGGTCGGGTTGCTGTCCAGATCGACCATGTTGCCCGCTTCCTTGGCGGCCTGAGTACCACTGTTCATGGCCACCGCCACGTCTGCCTGAGCCAGTGCCGGCGCATCGTTGGTGCCGTCTCCGGTCATGGCCACCAGCTTGCCCTGGGCCTGGTAGTCGCGGATCAGTTGTAGCTTGTCTTCCGGCCGAGCCTCGGCGAGAAAATCGTCAACCCCGGCTTCAACCGCAATCGCTGCCGCCGTCAGGCGGTTGTCGCCGGTGATCATGACGGTCTTGATCCCCATGCGCCGCAGTTCGGCAAAGCGCTCCTTGATACCCCCCTTGACCACGTCCTTGAGCTCCACTACGCCCAATGCCTGTTGGCCATCACACACAACCAGCGGTGTGCTGCCGCGACGCGAGACTTCATCGACCCTGGCCTGCAACGCGGACGGGAAGCTGCCGCCCAGCGCCTCGATGTGCAGGCGAATGGCATCTGCCGCACCCTTGCGGATGCTCCGGCCACCGGCCAGATCGACGCCGCTCATGCGGGTTTGCGCGGTGA